>JAFNGD010000294.1 GCA_017885365.1 Nitrospirota bacterium | reverse complement strand
TGCCGGTTGAGTTGTCTATCAAGGAATGACCCGCTGTTGTCCGACGCTCATCCGATTTGATCAGTGTCAAATGCTGCTTTTCGTATCATTATTATATCGGGCAAGAACTATCTGGACCGACGCTGCCTGCAGGTTGCTGGAAGCGGGACCGGGGCTGGGGGAACAACAATGTTGGACAATGCCGATTGTGCAGGTGCCAATAACGAAGGTCACTACTTCCCGATCTTCTTCAGCTTCTCCCTGGCAAGCTCAGCTTCCCTACTGGAGGGGTAATCCTTGATCAGCCGGTTAAGATGCTCCTTGGCCTTGGCCTTGTTCTTCTCATTCAGGTAAGAATAACCGATCTTGAGCCGGGCGCCCGGTGCCTTCTCGCTCTTCGGGTGGTTCTTCAGGACCTTGTTGAACTCCTCGATCGCCTTCCCGTACTCCTTCTTACTGTAATAACATTCGCCGATCCAGTACTGGGCGCTGTCCACTTGGCTCGAGTCGGGGAACTGCTTCAGGTAGTTCTCGAATCCGTCAATGGAGAGGTCGAAGCTGCCCTTGTCATAGTCGGTCTTTGCCTGCTGGTACGCCTCGCTCGGNNGTGAGCTCCGAGAGCCGGTACGCCTTATCGTCCAGCTTCTGCGCCAGCTCCTTCATGCGGAAATTGTTCTCCTCAAGCTTCCCCTGCATGATCTGGAGATCCGCTACGAGCTGATCGAACCGGGCGCCCTGATCGGCAACAGACTTCTGGAGGTCCGAGGTCGCCTTGACATCCGCCGACAGTTGGTCCTGCCGCTTCTCGATGCCCGACAGGTCCGGCACGCGGCCCTTCACGTCATTGATCTCCGAACGCACTTCGGTGCGAAGGTCGTTCATCTCGTTCCGGAGCTTCACGAGATCCGGCTGCGTCGCGCAGCCGGCGAGGAAAAAGAAGAGCGCGGCGGTCAGGAGCGATTTTCTGTCCATGGTCCCTGGGGCCTTCCTACGTGGTTGTCAAAAAAAAGGCGCGGGTATCGGGTATACCCTCCCCTCCCCGCGCCTTGCATGATCATTCTGCGGCGACGAAGTCATCCCGCCGGTTCTTCTGCCAGCAATCCTCTGTGCTCTGGTTGCAAAGGGGCTTCTCCTTGCCGTAGCTGATGAGCGAGATGCGTTTTGCCGAGATGCCCATGTCTGTGAGGTACTTCTTGGCGCTCGTCGCGCGGCGCTGGCCCAGCGCCTGGTTGTACTCGATGGTGCCGCGTTCGTCGCAGTTGCCCTCGATGCGGACCTTGACCTGGGGATTCGCCTTGAGGTAGTCCGCGTTGGCCTTCATCACGGCCTTTGCGTCGTCGCGCACAAAGGACTTATCGAAGTCAAAATAGATGGGCTGAAGTCCAGCCTCGCTCTTGGCGGACGCTTCACGGGCCTTCTCTTCCTCGGCGGCCTTTGCACGGGCGGCAGCGGCCTCAGCAGCGCGCTTCTCTTCAGCGGCCTTCTCGGCCGCCTTCTCAGCAGCTATGTCCTCGGCCGACTTCGTCGGGGCTTGTTCCACCTTCTGGGGCTGAAGCTCGGGTTCGGAGCTCACCTCGGCTTTCTTGGGGCAGCCATACAGGGCAAAGAGGCTCAACACCAGGATCATTACCGGCAATACCAAGCTCGTTCTTTTCATACTGTCCTCCTTAGAGTTGTTGTTCGATTGATGTCCCGGGATCCGCGGGAATAGAAGCACGGCGTAAGCAGGATGCAACACGCTACGGCATCCTGAAAATGAGGATAACACAGCATCCGGGGGATGTCAAATATTAGCTAACAGCTTTTTTGGGAGTACAGAGAGAAAAGTTGGCGTCAGCAAGGCTTCTGCGCCTCCTAGGGCCCTGCCACGTACCGCCGCAGGTCCGCTGCATCGGTGACCGGTTCATAACAGGTCTCGTTGACGCACGGGATGATCCTTCCTTGGTCCCTGCCGAACACCAGCGCCGTGTAAGGGCCCGTGAGGCGCATCGCTGCGCGGGCGAGTCCGCTGTCCGGTCCCGCCTCCACGGCCAGTTTGAGCGTGGAGAACCAGGCGTCGAGGCCGCAGAAATAGGTCCCGGCGTGGATGCCCATCTCACGCACCATCGACGAGAATATGCGGAGCGTTCGTTCTGCAGCGGCGCGATAGGGCTCCTGGCCGGTGAGGTGGAACAATTTGATCAACAGCATGATGGCCACAGCGTTCGCCGATGGATGCGGGATGTCCTCAACGCGCTTCAGCCGTGTGCCGAGCACATCGGCATCGGTGTCGAAGAATCCGCCTGCACTGTCCCCGAACGTGGCGACGCACCGGTCCATGAACGTGACCGCGAGGTCCAGATGCGCGCGGTCGCCGGTCGATTCGTAGGCGGCGACCAGCGCCTCGACAAGATAGACATGGTCGTCCAGCACGGCGGGAACGCCTTCGCAATGATGGAGCGTTCCCGCAACGGAGCGCTCACGTATAATTCGGTCGAGGCTTGCAAGCGCGAAGTCCTTGAGGCCGGGGTCTCCCAGCACACGATACGCCTTAAGATAGGACGTGATGAACATCCCGTTCAGAGACGTGTAGAGCGTCCTGTCCACGAAGGGCGTCTCGCGCCCGTTCCGCTCCCGCAGGAGCTTCTCCCTGCCCTGCACGAGCAGGGCATACACGCGCTCGACCGGCATCTCAAGCTCCGCCGCGATCGCCGTCGGATCTTTCGCAGCGCACAGGACCTTCTTTTCGGGATCATGGTGAAGGGAACCGCGCTCGTGGAAATAACGCAGGGACAGGACCTGGTATTCGTCGATGGCAAGGACCCGTTTGAGGTCCCCGTCGGTCCAGGTGAAATAGCCCCCTTCGTCGTCGGGCGTCACGTCGGCGTCCTGGCTCGCAAAGAACCCGCCCGCAGGGTCGGACAGGACCTCGCGGACGAACCGGATGATCCCTTCGGCGGCTTCCCGATATCGCTCTTCGCCGAAGAGGGCGTAGGCATCGACATAGTTCCTGAGGAGCCAGGCGTTGTCATCGGCCATCTTCTCGAAGTGCGGCACGAGCCACGCCTCGTCCACGGAATAGCGGTGGAACCCGCCGCCGAGATGGTCGTGGAACCCGCCCTGTATCATCGCGTCCAGCGTCGTCTTCACGGCGTTCTCCGCGGTGCGGTCCTTCCGCGTCGCTGCCTGATGGAGCAGGAACTCGAGCGCTCCGGGCATGGGGAACTTAGGCGCCGCGCCGAACCCGCCGTTCTGAGCATCGACCTGCCCGAGCATGATGTTCTTCGCCAGCTCCAGCGAACCCTGCGCGAGGTCGCCTGCCTCGAGCGCCTCAGCCTTCAAGGCGTCCATGACGCGGACACCGTATTCGGCCGCCTCGCCCTTCCGGGACGCATAGAACTCGTGGACCGACCGGAGCACCTTGATGAACCCCGGCCTGCCATAGCGGTCGTCGGGCGGGAAATAGGTGCCGCCGAAGAAGGGTCTGCGGTCCGGCGTCAGGAACACCGACAGGGGCCAACCGCCCCCGCCGCCCATGAGCGCCACGGCCTGCTGGTACCGGCGGTCGATGTCCGGCCTCTCGTCGCGGTCGAGTTTCACGTTGATGAACAGCTCGTCTAGGAGCGCCGCCACCTCGTCATTCTCGAAGGATTCTTTTGCCATCACGTGGCACCAGTGGCACCAGACGCCGCCCGACGAGAGGAACACGGCCTTGCCTTCCCGCTCGGCGCGGAGAAAGGGCTCGTCGGACCAGGGATACCAGTCGATCCTCTGGTTCGCGGCGTGACGGAGGTAGGGAGAGCGTTCATTGGATAGTCGGTTCATAACAGTAATCACCACGGAGACACGAAGAATGCAAGAAAGACCTTTGACACTGATGGACACTGATAACGGCTATGATAACAGCGGATAGATCCGGGATGACCCCTCTCCGCGTCCCCGCGTCTCCCTGTCGCTTCAGAATGTTTTGGGGTCCTCGGCTGGCAGGTCCGCCTCGTCGAAGGGCATAACGCCCAGCTGGGTCATGACCCTCTCGATCCCGGCAAGCACGGGACCATGATCGAATCCCGGCAGCTCGTGCTGGAGCGCATAGTCGGTCAGGCGGTCGAAGGCCTCAAGATCGAACTTCCCGTCAAGCACCCCGGCGCGGACGAGTACCCTATAGGCGGTCTCATCGTTGCGCAGGTCGTCGCCGGGGCCCGCGGCGACCATCGAGCGCCGTTTCGGCGATGCCATATACCACTCCAGTGCGGCGCTCAGTGCGTCGGCAAGGGTTACGATCCCCGCCGCGATCTTCCCCTGGCGGAGCCTGCGCCGTCCGCCCCGGAGGTGAAGGCGCGCCCGCTGGAGCGGCCCTGCTTCTGGCCCCAGCGCCCGTTCGTTCATCAGTCCCGCATGGGGCATGGTCCACCTCCCCCGTCATTGCTGCCGGACGTAGTGCTCCTCCTCGGAACACCTGCAGTATTATACATCGGAGCAGAGAATAATTCGCGCGATTGTTTTCGGGGACAAGGGCCGGTCAGGGAGACCAGGAGGGCGAGGCGTAGTTCGCATCGTTGGGCGTGATACGCTCGAGGTCGGTCCCGTCGGCGTTCATGATGTAGATGCCGGTCTTCCCTTGCCGGGTCGAGCTGAACACGATCTGTCTTCCCGTCGGGGACCACATGGGGTTCTCGTCGTTCCCCGGCCCGTCGGTCAGGATGCGGAGGTCGGACCCGTCGGGGTTGATCGTGGCGATCTTGAAGAGGCCCTTCACCTGAGAAGCGAACACGATCCGATCGCTGCGCGGCGACCAGTGGGGCGACGCGTTGTATTGCCCTTCGAAGGTGATCCGGCGCGCGTCGGAACCGTCAACGCTCATGATGTAGAGCTGCGGCGATCCTCCCCGTCCCGAGGTGAAGACGATCTCCCGGCCATTGGGCGACCACGCGGGAGAGACGTTGTCGGCGATGCCGTAGGTGAGCCGTTCGACGTCGTTGCCTTCCTGCGACATCGTGTAGATCTCCGCCCCGCCGTCCCGGGACATGGTCATGGCGAGCCGCTTGCCGTTCGGCGACCAGGCAGGCGAGATATTGAGCCCTTCGGAGCTTGATATCTTCCAGCGCCGGCCGGTCTCCAGGTCCAGGCCGAAGAGGTCGGGGTTCTTGTCGCGATAGGAGACGTAGGCGAGGATCCGGCCGTCGGGGCTCCACGCCGGGGACATGCAGATCGACCGGTCGGCGGTGAGCTTCTTCGGGTTCTGACCGTCGTAGTCCATGACGTAGAGCTCTTTCTGGCCGGTCTTGTCGGACACGAAGGCGATGCGCGTTCGGGCGACGCCCTTCTCTCCCGTGTACTGGGACACGATCTCATCGGCAAAGGTGTGCGCCATGCGGCGGACCATCTCTTCATTGCCGTAGTATTCCCTGCTCGCCATCCGCTTGCCCGTCACGGCGTCGTAGAGCCTGCCGGACAGCGTGAGGTCGGTCCCTTTCCGCGACAGGCGCGCCCACGCTACTCCGGTCAGGCCGAAGGTGCCGCCCCGCTTGACAATCTCGGAAGGCGGTTCGTCCTTCCCCGCGTAGTTCAGGTCGATCTTCTTCGGGTCCAGCACATCGAAGACCTGGGAGCGTTGCAGGTCCGCCTGCAGCACCTCCAGGACCAGGTTCCGCAAGGCGGGCGAGCCGGCGTCGTCACGGACATCGATCACGGCAAGCGGGATCTTCTTTGCCTCCCCCTTGATCACGCCGAGGTAGTACTGGGAATGGACCAGGGAGGGGAGCACGGTCAGTGAAGAGACCAGGATGATCAAGAGAATGCGTTTCAGCATAATGGTTTCGGGAACTGTAGGATCAGATTCAGGTCAGTCATTATGAAAAACAATTGATGTATGCTCACACTACGCCGATCTTCACTGAGCACGGCATCAAGCATCATGTTCTTGTTGTGCGCGTTCATCAGCAAGGAATCTCCGCTGACGCTTGCTCTGTCCGGCCTACTCCTCCGGCAGAAGGTCGACGCTGAACACGACGGAAGGCTTTAAAAAATCCTCAGGCAGGGCCGGAAACGGGCTCGACATCTGGATGGCCCGAAGTGACGCCTGGTCATAGGCAAAGATACCGCTCGCGTCCTCAAGCTTCACCTGCACGGCAATGCCGGACCGCAGGACCGTGAACACTACCTTCGTCTTCGTGCCCTTCGGGACGACGGGATGCTTCCAGTTGCTGGTGATCTTCCTGCGGACATTGTACGAATACCATTCAAAGGCGCTCCCCGCGGAAAATTCAGACGGCGCCTGCATCGTCACGGTCTCCTGCTTCTTTCCCGCGGCCACGGGACGTTGATCGGTCACCGGCTCCTCCACGGTCTTCTTCGCCTGCTTTGTCTGGTCCAGCTCCGGCATGGCGTCCTTGCTGACCGCAACGGGCGGCGTCGGCTTTGGCGCGGCTTTAGACCTGGCCGCGGCCTTCGCCTGCTGCTTCACTTGCGGCTGAGCCACGCGCGCAGGTGCGGGAGGCTGAGCGGCCTGCTCGGACATTGTGGGGGGAAGGTTCATGGCGTCCGGTGGGAGGTCTACCAGCTTTACGCGGTAGGAGGGAGGGACCACAAAGCGCGGCGGTCCCTGGACGATCAGGAACAGCGCAGCAAAGAAAAAAATGATGTGGATGATGAACGAGAAGAGGATGGCCGTAGTAAGCTCCCCACCGGACTGGCCGATCCTCTTGCCGGTGAGCAGCTTCATTTGCCGCTCTCGCCCCCCGCCGCCTCGGTGACCATGCCCAGGCGGTCGATGCCGGCCCGCTTCACCACGTCCATGACCTG
>JAFNGD010000293.1 GCA_017885365.1 Nitrospirota bacterium | reverse complement strand
TTCGCCGCCGAGATGGGGCTTTCCTTCTCCACAATCCCGCCCTGGCGAAGCTGCTGGTTCGGCCTCGTGTGGCGCTTGATCATGTTCAGCTTCTCGATCAGGACCCGGTTCTCCCGGGGATAGACGGCGATCACCCTGCCCCGTTTCCCCTTCTCTTTGCCGGACATGACCAGTACGGTGTCATTCTTCTTGATCTGCATTGTCGTTCTTCCTATTCTTGTTCAGAGATCGTCCTGCCGCCGGTGCCCTAGAGCACTTCCGGGGCCAACGATATGATCTTCATGAAGTTCTTCTTGCGAAGCTCGCGAGCCACGGGGCCGAAGATGCGGGTCCCGATCGGTTCGTTCGCGTTGTTGATCAGCACCGCCGCGTTCCGGTCGAACTTGATATAGGAGCCGTCGGGGCGGCGCACCTCCTTGGCGGTTCGTACAACGACCGCCTTGGCAACGGTGCCTTTCTTCGCCTGCCCTTCAGGTATGGCCGTCTTGATGGCCACCACGATGACGTCCCCAAGGGAAGCATACCGTTTGCGGGTACCGCCGAGCACCTTGATGCACATCACCCGTTTCGCTCCTGAATTGTCTGCTACGTCCAAAACCGTCTGCTGCTGGATCATGGTCTAGTACCTTCTCTTCGCTGTTCTGATTTCGTGCTCCGGAGATCAGATCGCCTTTTCAACGATCTCAAGAACCTTCCAGCGCTTTTCCTTGGAAATGGGCCGGGTCTCGATGACCCGCACCATGTCGCCCACTTTGCACTCGTTCTTCTCGTCATGGGCCTTGTACTTGGTCGTGCGCTTCACCACTTTGTTGTAGCGAGAATGCGCGATGCGCCGGGTCACCGCCAGTACGACTGTCTTGTCCATCTTGTCACTGACCACGCGACCGACAAATGATTTTCTCTTATTAGACTCGCCCATGTTTTTCCCTTAAGATCGTTTTGGTTTTTGCGATGTCCTTGCGGAGCGTCCTGAGCCGCATGGGATTCTCGATCTGGCCCATGGCCTGCTGGAACCGGAGGTTGAAAAGCTCCTTTTTCAGTTCCGCGGCCTTGGCCGTCAGTTCCTCTTGGGACAGGTCCCGCATCTCCCGCGCGTTTGACTTCATAGTTCAGCCTCCCGAGAGATGAACTTCGTCGCCATGGGCAGTTTGTACGCCGCGAGACGGAACGCCTCGCGGGCCACGGACTCGTCGACGCCGCCCATCTCGTACAGCACCCGCCCCGGTTTTACGACCGCTACCCAGTACTCGGGCGCGCCCTTGCCTTTCCCCATGCGGGTCTCGGCCGGTTTCTTGGTGATCGGTTTGTCAGGGAATATGCGAATCCATATCTTGCCGCCCCGCTTCACATACCGCGTCATCGCGATACGGGCAGCCTCGATCTGACGGCTCGAGACCCAGGCCGGCTCCATGGCCTTAAGACCATACTCGCCGTAGCTCACCTCGGAACCGCGATAGCCGGTCCCCGTCATCCGCCCCTTGTGCATCTTCCTGAATTTGACCCGTTTCGGTGCTAACATGATCTCTATCCTTTATCTGTGATCGTGGTGGTCTTGTCTTCTGCGCCTTCCTTAAACCGCCTTGGCCGGCTGCAGTACATCGCCCTTGTAGATCCACACCTTGACGCCGATCTGGCCCATGGTGGTCTTGGCTTCGGCGAAACCATACTGGATGTCGGCACGGAGCGTATGGAGCGGCACCCGTCCCTCGCGGTACCACTCGGTCCGGGCGATCTCCGCTCCGGCGAGCCTACCGGCGCAGGTGATCTTAATCCCCTGTGCGCCCAGACGGAGGGCCGACGTGACCGACTTCTTCATGGCACGGCGGAAGGCAATCCGGCGCTCGAGCTGCAGCGCGATATTCTCGGCCACAAGCTGAGCTTCGAGCTCGGGTCTCCGTATCTCCTGAATATTAATGAACATCTGCTTGCCCGTCATGGCCTCGAGGTCCTTCTTGAGCTTGTCGACCTCGGCGCCCTTCTTTCCGATGATGATACCGGGACGGGCGGTATGGATATTGATCTTCGCCTTCTGACCGGCACGCTCGATCTCGATCTTGGAGACCCCGGCATGCGTCAGCCGCTCTTTCACGATGTTCCGGATCTTGATGTCCTCGTGCAGCAACGACGCGTAGTTCTTTTTGGCGTACCAGCGTGAGTCCCATGTTTTGATGACCCCGAGCCGAAACCCGATCGGATGTACTTTCTGACCCATTATGCCTCCAGANNGCCCGCATCCGCTTCATCGCCACACCCTGGCTCACATAGGCCTTCGCGATCTTGAGTGAATCAACGTCGCCAAGCTTCTTCTGCTCAGCGTTCGCCACGGCCGAGTCCAGGATCTTCTTCACAATGCGGGCTGCATGGAGCGGCGTGAACGTAAGGATGCTCCTGGCGTCGCCTACCATCTTCCCGCGAATGAGATCGATCACCAGGCGTGCCTTCCGCGGCGTGATCCGGATATGTTTGGCTGTTGCGCTTGCTTCCATGTGACTGTCCTCTCTTAAGTGCCCGATGCCCGGCGACGGTTACTTGGGTGCGCTGGCCTTTTCGGCGGCTTTGGAGCCGCCGTGGCCCTTGAAGGTCCTGGTCGGCGAGAACTCGCCGAGCTTGTGTCCCACCATGTTCTCGGTCAAATAGACCGGGATGAACTTCTTTCCGTTATGTACGGCCAGGGTATGGCCTACGAACTCCGGCAGGATGGTCGACCTCCGGGACCACGTCTTCAGGATCTTCTTATCCCCCGACGTGTTCATGGCTTCGATCTTCCTGCTGAGGCTCGCATCCACAAAAGGTCCTTTTTTAACTGATCTCGGCACTGCGCCCTCCGTTTACCTGCTCTTAGTCCTTCTGGAAATAATAAGCTTGGTCGTTTTTTTGTTTTTCCTTGTTCTCACCCCATCAGGAAGCCCCCATGGCGAACAGCCCGGTCGGCCGCCTGAGGATTTTCCTTCGCCGCCACCCAGCGGATGGTCTACCGGGTTCATGACAACGCCGCGGACCCGCGGCCGCCTGCCCATCCAGCGTGCCCTGCCCGCCTTGCCGATGCTGACGTTCTCGTGGTCGAGATTGCCCACCTGGCCGATAGTTGCCATACACTCGGAGCGGACCTTGCGGACCTCGCCGGAGTTGAGGCGGAGCGTCGCATAGTCGCCTTCCCGGGCCAGCAACTGGACCGAAGCCCCTGCACTGCGTGCGAGCTGTCCGCCGGCACCCTTCTTCAGCTCCACATTGTGGATCACCGTACCCACCGGGATCGAGGCCATGGGAAGCGCATTACCCGGTTTGATGTCCGCTTCAGGCCCTGACACGACCGTGTCGCCGACGTTCAGGCCAAGCGGCGAGATGATGTAGCGCTTCTCACCGTCAGCATAGTGCAGCAGGGCAATGCGTGCCGTGCGGTTCGGATCGTACTCGATATGAGCGACCTTCGCAGGAACGCCGAACTTCTCCCTCTGAAAATCGATGATCCGGTACTTCTTCTTGTGCCAGCCGCTCCGGTACCGGACCGTGATCTTGCCGCGGTTGTTCCTGCCGCCCTGCTCAGGGACCCGGACAACGAGCGACTTCTCGGGCCTGCTCCTCGTCACTTCCTCGAACGTTGATACGGTCTGCCACCGTCTCCCGGGGGAGGTTGGATTATAGCTCTTTACCGGCATGATTATGCACCCTCAAAAATATCGATCTTTTCGCCTGGCTTCAGCGTCACAAACGCTTTTTTCCAATCGGACCTGCGGCCCAGCCGCGCACCCATGCGCTTCTTCTTACCCGGAACGTTCACCGTGGTCACGTCGAGCACCTTCACCTTGAAAATGCTTTCTATCGCCTTCCGGACCTGGACCTTGTTCGCGTCGGTCTTCACCTCGAAGGTCAGCACATTGCTCTGTTCCTTGAGGCGCGAGCCTTTCTCCGTGATGCGGGGTACCCGGATAATGTCATAATGGTCCATCGTCATTTCCCGTATACCTCCTGCATGGTGGTGAGTGCGTCCTGCGTCGTGATCAGGTACCGGTACTTGAGGAGGTCGTACACGTTGATGTTCTCCATCCGGAGGACCTTGATGTTCGGCATGTTCCGCGATGCGAGGGCCACGTTCTTGTTCTCGGCAGTGATCAGCACCAGCGCGCTCTCGGCCACGCCGAGGGCCTTCAGGAGCTCTGCCATCTGCTTCGTCCGGGGCCCGGCAAGCTCCAGTTTGTCCAGAAGAATCATCCGGTTGTCGCTCACCTTCGAGGAAAGGGCTGCCGCCAATGCGGCACGCTTCTCCTTCTTGGGCATGCTGTAGGAGTAGTCACGCGGGGTCGGTCCAAAGACCGTTCCGCCATGCCGCCAGAGCGGAGAGCGGGTGCTGCCCGCGCGGGCGCGGCCCGTGCCCTTCTGCTTGAACGGCTTCTTGCCGCCGCCGCTCACCAGCCCCTTGGTCTTCGTGGCCGCGGTTCCGGCCCGCCGGTTGGCAAGCTGGTTCACCACCGCCGAATGGAGCAGGTGGGACTTCACCTCCACGCCGAACACGGCGGGAAGCTCCACATCCTTCACCTTCTTGTTGCTCATATCAACCATCGCTACTGATGCCATTGTAGAAACCCTCTATCTGTCTTATTATCCCTTGGTGATCAGGACCAGTGCATTGTCGCCGCCGGGAACCGCACCGCGCACGAACAGCAGGTTCTGATCGGGCCGCACTTCGATGATCTTCAGGTTCTTCACCGTGACCGTGGCTGAGCCCATGTGTCCCGGAAGTTTCTTGCCAGGCCACACGCGCGAGGGATAGGCGCTGGCGCCGATGGAGCCCGGCGCGCGGTTGAACATGGAGCCGTGGCCGCCCGGACCGCCGGCGAAGTTATGCCGCTTCATGACGCCGGCAAAGCCCTTGCCCTTGCTCACGCCGCTGACGGCGATCAACTCGCCCTTCTTGAAGATGTCCACCTTCACGTCCTGCCCCTGCTCATAGCCGTCCATACGGAACTCGCGCAGGAACCGGTGCGGCGCCGTTTCGGACTTCTTGAAGTGGCCCGCGGCCGCCTTGGTGATCCGCCCTTGTTTCTTCTCTTCCGCGAAGGCGAGCTGCACGGCCTCGTAGCCGTCCTTCGCCACGGTCTTCTTCTGCACCACTTTGCACGGCCCTGCCTGGATCACCGTAACCGGGATCAGCTCCCTGCCGTCGAACACCTGGCTCATGCCGAGCTTTTTTCCAATAATGCCTACGCTCATTGTATGGTCCTTTTACCACGACCGTGAACATCGGTCCGTTCACGCCGGTCTCTCTGGTTAGAGCTTGATCTCCACGTCAACACCTGCAGCAAGGTCGAGCTTCATCAGCGCGTCCACGGTCTGCGGTGTCGGGTCCAGGATATCGAGGAGCCGCTTGTGCGTCCTGATCTCGAACTGTTCCCGTGATTTCTTGTCCACATGGGGCGAACGGAGCACCGTCCAGCGGTTGATCCGGGTCGGCAACGGAATGGGGCCCGATACCTTGGCGCCGGTCCGTTTTGCCGTGTCCATGATCTCCACCACCGACTGGTCCAGCAGACGATGGTCATATCCTTTGAGCCGTATCCTGATCTTCTGCGTCACTGAGTCGCCCTTCCTCTCGTTTCTTGCTTACTCGATCACTTCGGTGA
>JAFNGD010000292.1 GCA_017885365.1 Nitrospirota bacterium | reverse complement strand
CTTCCTCCGTGGTTAGCGATCGATTAGAATAAACGCCTTCCCTGAGGATCGAAGATTCCCTGCAGCTTGCGGCAGGGAGATTCAATCCAGGAGCGAGCGCACTCCCCGCAGCTTGCTGCGGGGTTAGCGAGCGATGAGAATATAATGAGCGCCGTGAGGATCGAAGATTCCCTGCAGTGTGCTGCAGGGAGCTTCAACCGGCCCCGTTGCTGCGCTTATGCGGCAGTGAACAGTTTCTTCAGCTCCGGGAACGCGTGGATGACATGGTCGGGCCCTATAGCGCGGAGCTCCGCCTCGGATCGGAAGCCGTAGGTCACCGCGCAGGTCGTGATGCCCGCGGCCCTGCCTGCCAGCATGTCGGTGGTCCCGTCGCCCACCACCACGGTATATTCCTTCGCGATGCCGAGACCCTTCATGATCTTCTGGAACGCGTCCGGCGCCGGTTTGAGCGGCAGTCCTGCGTCGGCGCCGATGACCATGCTGAAATAGGGTCTGATGCCGAGCTGTTCCAGCAGCGGCTCCGAGAATTCCAGCGTTTTGTTGGTAACCACGGCCATGGGAAGGGCCCGGAAGTGCTTGAGCGTTTCTTTGACGCCGGGATAGAGGTGCGAGCGGACCACCAGGTTCCTGCTCTGGTGGACCATATAGATCCCGATCGCCTCTTCGAGGAGGTCGGTGTGCATGCCGAGTGCCCGGGTGAGCAGCATCGTCATGCCGTCACCCACGTACTGCCGCACCGTGTCCAGGTGGAGCAGGGGCCTGCCGAGGCGGCCGAGCGTGAAGTTGACCGAGTGGGTGATGTCCTCCAGGGTGTTCACGAGGGTGCCGTCGAGGTCGAAGATGAGAAGGCGGATGGGTTTCATGGTAAAAACTCGAATTAACCACGGATGAACACGGTAAAGACCTACGACAAGATCTCTTTTACCACGGAATCACGGAAAGAACAGAGAAGAACCTTTGACACTGATTTACACTGATAAAATACTTATGATAACTGCGGATAAGGCAAAGTCTTTTCTGGTCTCCTCAGGACTGAATAATTATCCGCCTTTATCGTTTTACCGATCCGCCTCTTCTGTGTCGAAGATCTTTCAGTCTTTCTGTTTTTTATCCGTGGTTACATGATTGTTTCCGATGCTTCCAGCCCCAGGTACCTTCTCGGGTTCTCCGACGCGAACTGCAGGGCCCATTCCTGGTGGACGCCGAGGGAGACCAGGTTCTTCATGCAATCCATCAGGCTGACGCCGCTGCCCAGCAGGACGCCGCCGGGCCCGCGGATGGCCCCCTTGCCCCAGCCCGGCCCTTTCACCGAGTCCGAAACGAGGATGATCCGCTCCGGGGACTTCATGTCCAGCACCATCTTAAGGCTGTGGGGATGGAGGTGCGCCAGGTCGGCGATGACCTCCACGTACAGGTCGTCATCCATGAGCCCGAAGCCGGCGAGGCCCGGCTCCCGGTGGTGGAAGCCGCGCATGGCGTTGAAGAGGTGCGTGATGCCCGTTGCGCCGGCCTGCTTGCCCTCCTCGGCCTGCTCGAAGGTCGCATCGCTATGGCCCATCTGGACCAGGAACCCCTTCTTGCGGCAGATCTCGATCAGCTTGAGCGCTCCGGGAAGCTCGGGGGCGATGGTCATGATCCTAATGACGTCCTCGAAGCCGTCGATCAGGCTGCTGAGCCGCTTCGGCGACGGGTCCTGAAAGCTCTTCCCGTCCAGGGAGCCGGCCCGCTCCGCGTTCAGGAACGGTCCTTCCAGGTGAATGCCGAGGATCGCCGCGCCGGTCCGCTGGGACGACATGGCCTTCCGGATGGCGGTCATGTTCTCCCGCATGGACTCGATGGCGCCGGGATAGACCGTCGGCACGATGGCGCCGGTCCCCCGCTGGCCGTGGATCTCGGCAATGCGCAGGATGTCGTCCTGCCGGCGCGTCCCGGTGTCATGGGTCCGCGCGCCGTGCACNNATCACCATGAAAGGTTCAAAGTTTAAGGTTTAAGGAACATCTGGGAACCTTATTCATTGAACTTTGAACGTTGAACCTTGAATTCGCTGGCGGTTACGTTATCATTCCCCGGCGCGAGAAGAACTCGCTCAGGGCGAGCCGCACAACGGCGCCCCGGTCCCAGGGCTGCTTCAGGTCCCGGGTGAGCTCGGCCGCCACCGCGTCCAAGGCCGGGATGTGCTCGTCCTCAAGCTCGATGGTCACCTCGACCAGGCCGTGTTCGTGCTCCCCGTGCTCATCATGCCCGTGGCCGTGATGCTCATGGCCGTAGTGTTCGTCGTGCTTATGCTCCTGTTGTCCGCTCATACGGCTCCTTCGCTCTCATCCCCAGAACGATACAATGTTAAAAAACATCAAAAGAAACTGCGATCTCTCGCAAAGTCGCAAAGGTCGCAAAGAAGAACAAGACAGATTTGCAATGAAGATTTAAGTTCCAAGCTTGAAGGTGTTACCTTTGCGCGCTTGGCGTCTTTGCGAGATACCTGCTGTGCTTTTCTCCGTGCCTCTGTGCCTCCGTGGCAAGAGACCTAGAATAGGATCTTCATCATCATCGGCAGCGTGAAGAACGACGCCACCGTGGAGACGGCGATGCACGTGGCCGCAAGCGGCACGTCCAGTTCGAACTCATCGGCGAGCACCAGCGACAGCACCATCACCGGCATGGCCCCCTCGATAACGACGGCCCGCAGCACCTCGCCGCTCAGCCCGGCCAGCCGGGCGAAGACCCACGCAAGGACCGGAGCGAGCAGCAGCTTCACCGCCAGGGCCGGAAGCGTCACCGGCAGCCGCCTGATGTCCCGGAAGTCCAGCGCCAGCCCGACGGTGAAGATCATGACGGGGATCACCGCTCTGCCCATGAGTTGGGCGGCGTCGAGCACGGCCCTCGGGAGCGGCACGGCATGCGCCGCAATGCCAAGGGCGACGCCCCACAGCGGGGGAAGCATCAGGACGCGCCGGAGGGACGCCGCAAGGGATACGGTCCCGCCGCTGCCGAACCGCGCCGCTGTCAGCATGCCGACGGTCAGCAGGACCGGCGTCGTAGCGAGCAGATCGTACAGGATGGCGANNTCGCGCGGAACCACGGCAGGCCGCGATACACGCCAAAACCGGCGGTAAGCCCGATCAGCGTGACCATCGCCGCGACCAGCGGCACCGCGAGAAAGCTCCGGTCCACCTTCGCCGTGGCAATGAGCCCGAAGGCCAGCGCGGGAAGGAAGAAATGCAGGACCGTCATGTTCAGCGCGTGTCGGACGCGGTGCCGGTCGAGGCCGCCGGGCTCGAAGAACCGCCACAGATACCCCGCGGCCACGATCAGACCGAAGGCAGTGAGGACTTTGGTGATGGTGTTCTCCTTTGCTGATGCATTATACCAGCCCTGCCAGGGGGGTTAAAGGGATATTTTCTCCGGGCCTTTTGACATTTCTTCGCGCTTTCCCTATAATGGCTGGAAATTATTCCATCAGGGAGGGAACCATGGGCTGGAGATTCGCAGTGGAGATCATCGCAGTGTTGATCATGGTGGGCGGGGTTGGCGGGATATTCTATGGTATGTTCAAGGGGAC
>JAFNGD010000291.1:867-7750 GCA_017885365.1 Nitrospirota bacterium | reverse complement strand
GCAAAAGGCATGGAGCTTCGATCCTCAAGGAATTATCGTTATTCTAATCGCTCGCTAGCCCCTCAGCAAGCTGCGGGGAATGCGCTCGCCCCTGGATTTAAGCTCCCTACAGCAAAAGGCATGGAGCTTCGATCCTCAAGGAATTATTGTTATTCTAATCGCTCGCTAGCCCCGCAGCAAACTACGGGGAATGCGCTCGCTCCTGGATTCGATGTGATAGGTCCAGGGTGACCTGTCCACGGGCCGGAGGCGAAGGTTTTGGATCTCATAACGATACATATCTTCGATATTGACAGTATGTATGAATTTTATTACAATGTATGTATTAATATTGAGATAGGGAGGTATCATGAAAACAACCCTCAACATCCCCGAGGACCTTGTCAAAAGGACCATGAAGCTTTCCAAGAGCAAGACCAAGACCGCAGCGATCATCACGGCCATGGAGGAATACGTGCGCCGGAAGAAACTCGAGGACATCATCGGCATGAAGGGAAAGCTTCGATTCTCCGATGACTGGGAGAAGGCGCGCCATGAGCGATAGGGTCCTGGTCGACACGTCCGTGTGGATATCCTTCTTTCGGCATGCCGACCACGCCGTATCCGATAGGCTCTCGGCCCTTCTCCGGAACGGCAACCCGGCCTATACGGGCCTGATCGCTACTGAGCTGCGGCGTGGGGCGAAAAGTGCGAAGGAGCTGGATGTTCTGGAAGATTTGTTCCGATCGATCGAGTATCTGCCCATGAAAGAGGAGTATTTTAACGGGGCGGGCGACCTCGGGCGATATTTGATGCAGAAGGGCATCAGCGTGGGGACGATCGATCTGCTTCTTGCCTATATTGCCATCGAAACCAACACCGCGCTGTATTCACTGGACCATCACTTTCCTGCCATAGCAAAGTACGCTCCTCTTCGGCTTTATTAACGGATCACCATTACTCCTCCCGCACCATCTCCGCCACGCATTCGATGTGATAGGTCCAGGGGAACATGTCCACGGGCTGCAGCCGGTCGAGGCGGAAGCCGAAGAGGTGGAAGAACTTGAGGTCCCGCGCCAGGGTCGAGGGATTGCATGAGACGTAGACGATCTTGCGCGGCACGAAGGCGAGGATGCGCTCGAGGGTCTTGAGCGTGGCGCCGGCGCGCGGCGGGTCGAGCACGATGACCTCGGCCTTCAGCTTCCGCTCGAGCAAAGGTTTGAGCCCCTTCTGCAGGTCGTCGGCGATGAATTCCGCGTTCGCGATGTTGTTGAGCTGCGCGTTCTTCTTTGCGTCCTCGATGGCCGAATAGCCCGATTCGACGCCGATGACCTTTCCCGCCCGTTTTGCCAGGGGGAGCGAGAAGTTCCCGATGCCGCAGTAAAGGTCAAGCACGGTCTCGTTGCCCGTAAGCCCCGCGAGGTGCAGCACGGTCCTGACCATGTTCCGGTTCTGCTCCCAGTTCACCTGGAAGAAGTTCCCTTCTGTCGCGTGCAGCGTCAATCCCTCCACATCGAGCGTCATGGTGTTCCTGCCGAGGGAGAATGCTGTCTTCTTTTTCGCGAAGCCCGTTATGCCGATGACCTCGGGGACTGCCTTCTGGAGACCTGCGAAGAACGCGTCCTGCGGCTTGAACGTGTCACCAGCGCCGAACAGGAGCAGGTGGACCTCTCCCGCGGGACTCGCGTTGATGTGGACCTCCAGGAGCGGCGGGAGAAGGTGCATGAGCTTCCTGATTGCGGAGAGCGTCCTGTTGATGAGAGGATGGATAAGGAAGGCATCCTCGACCTCGACCAGGCTGTAGGAGCCCTGCCGGAAAAACCCGAGGCGCTGGGTGCCCTTTTCCGACCGTACTGTGAACTGGGTGCGCAGCCGGTAATGGTCGGTCTTGGGTGAGGGGATTATCGGGAGCGGCTGCTTGGGCTCCATTCCGCCGGTGCGCCGAAGGGTATCGAGAAGGATCTCTTGCTTCAAGCGAAGCTGCGCAGGGTAGGCGATGAATGGCCAGGTCGCTCCTGTGCACTGTTTCTCGCCGTCGCAGGGTTGAGCAACGCGGTCAGGTGAGGGCTCCAGGACCTCTTCGGTGACGGCATGGTAGACTCCTTTCCGTTTTCCATAGACTCGGGCGCGGACAAGTTCGCCGGGCAGCGCTCCGGAAACGAAGACGACGAGGCCGGAGGGGAGATGGCCGAGACCCTCCCCGCCGTAGACCAGTTTTTCGATGCGGACGTCGTGGGATTCGCTGAAGCTTCCAGATGACAAGGGCTGTGAACCTTCGATCCTCAGGGAAGTCATTTATCCTAACCCGGGCAAGCCGGAGCCAAAAGGCTGAAACGAAAAAGGCGTCTCTCGCAAAGCCGCAAAAGGACGCAAAGGAAATCTTTAAATCCTGATTTTGGAACCAAATGATATGGCCTTTCTTTGCGAGCTTAGCGCCTCGCTTAGAAGCGCCTACTTTTGGTTGCGAGAAAATTTTTCCCGTTATTAGTAGAATTTGATTCCTTAATTACTAATCGCTCGCTAACCCCGCGATAAGCTGCGGGGGGCGTGCTCGCTCCTGGATTCATCCGAGGATCTTCTTGACAGTGTCGCGGAGGGAGGCGGTGTCTGCGGACTTGACGATGTAGGCGTCGGAGGCCCAGGAACCGAAGTCGTTCTTGTACTCCTCATAGGCCGAAGAGATGATGACCGGGAGGTCCGCGTCCATTTCTTTCATCTTCCGGAGGGTCTCGATGCCGTCCATGCCTTTCATGCGCATGTCGAGGGTGACGAGATCATAGCGGGTTTTTTCGATCGCTGCGAGGGCGCTGCTCCCGTCCAGGACGGTCGTGACCTCGAAACCCATCTCCTCGAGCTCTTCCTTGTAGAGCCTGCAGATATTCTCTTCATCATCGACTACCAGGATCCTTTTCGTCATGCCGACCTCCCGTACCGGTTTCAACCCTAGTATAGCATATTGCCGCTGCGGTCAAGGCGGTTGTTACTTTTTTTCCTGCGGCCAGGGCAGGCGAATGGTGAACACAGCCCCACCGGTTTCCTTGTTGCGAAACACGATGGTTCCCTTGTGTGTCTTGATGATGCGGTGGGTGATGGGAAGCCCGAGGCCGGTCCCGCGTACCTTTGTGGTGTAGTAGGGGTTGAACAGGTTGTGCATGGCCTCGGGCGAGACGCCGGGACCTGTGTCCCCGATCTCCATGGCGGCCTCCCGGCTGTCGGCCAACGGATAGGTCCGGACCGTGAGGATGCCGCCTCGCTCCATCGCCTCCATGGCGTTCGTGATGAGGTTGACGATCGCCTGCTTCACCTGCTGGGCGTCCATCTCCAGCTCCGGCAGCCCGTCCGCCAGGTTCCGTTCGATGCGGATCCCGCGCTGGCGGAGCTCGTCCTCATAGACCATGAGGACCTCTGCGATGACCGCGTTGAGCGATGACAGGGAGAACTGCGGGTTCACGTTCTTGATATAGCCGAGGTTGTCATGGATGATGCCCTCGAGACGGCTTACCTCGCTCAGGATGATGTCGATGTACTTTTTCGCGTCCAGGTCCGTCACCTTGCGCGCCAGCCGCCGGGTGAATCCGCCGATGGAGACCAGGGGGTTCCGGATCTCGTGCGTGATCTCGGCCATCATGGCGCCGAGGGCCGCCATCTTCTCGGACTGCGCCACCTGCTCATGCATGGCCCGGATGTCCCGGTTCATGGTCTCCATATTCGAGTGGATGATGGCGTTATCGATGGCCAGGGCCGCCTGGTGGGCGAACATGGTGAGGAAGCGTATGTCGTGGCCGGTGATGGGCCGCTGGGTGAACAGGTTGTCCACGAGGATCGCGCCGATGACCCGGCCCTTGGCCACGAGGGGGACCGTGGCGAAACTGCTGACCTTGAGCACATCGAGGAGGTCCTGCCGCACGCGGGGGTCCGAGGCCGCGTTCATGATGTTGAATGCCTTCTTGTCCAGGACGGTAAGGGCCAGGACGCCGCCGCCGGGCTCGAGGGGGACGCGGATGCTCCGGGCCAGGGCATTGAACTCCGTGTCCTTCGATTCGAAGAGCTCACCGGTCTGGATCCACTCCATGAGGCTCTTATGCTTTCGGGCGACCTCGGTCCAGGCGCGGCTGGCCTCGTCCCAGGATGAGGGGCCCACGCCCATCATCCCCTGGAGCACGTTAGAGCGTTCAT
This sequence comes from Nitrospirota bacterium, assembly GCA_017885365.1. The sequence goes on along the minus strand of JAFNGD010000291.1, from coordinate 3,595 downwards.
TGGTGAGGAGCAGGATGGCCCGATTGAAGCCGAGGCCGGAGCCGCCCATCGTGGCAGCCGTGAGAATGATCCGGAGGAGCCGGTCCAGGTTCAGGGTGGCGCCCATGGCCGTGCCGACGTCGTAGAGAATGGAGAATTCCTGCGCGCGGTTCCGGGCCTCATTCGCCAGGTGGTCCACGCGCTCGAACATGGCGGCGTTCTCGACGGCAACGGCCGCTCCGTTGGCGATGGTGGTCAGGAACTGGAGGTCTGCTTCGCTGAAGGGCTGACCATCCTCCTTGTTGTACAGCGTGATCACGCCGATGAACCGGTCGTGGAAGAGGAGCGGCACACTGATGAGCGAGCAGGAAGGAAGGCCGGAGAGGTCCTGGAAAGCCGGGTCCCGGGAGGTGTCGGCTACGAGCAGCGGGCGCTTGTTCTCCATGATCCTGGCCAGCATGCGTCCGCCCAGCCGGGCATCGAGCTCCCGGACACCCTCGCTGATGTACGTCTCGGGCAAATCCGGCCTTTCCGTTCCGGCATCGGGCAGGTTCACAAGCCGGATGGTGCAGCCCTGCGCCCGGAGCGCCTGGGTGGTGTTCTTGGCGATGAGACCGAGAAGCTGGTCCAGGTCGAGGGTAGAATTGAGCGCCATGCCGATCTGATAGATGGTGGAGAGCTCGGCCAGGCGGTCCTGGATGCTCTGGAAGAGCCGGGTGCTCCGGATGACGCCGCTGACCTGGTTCGCGATTGTCGTCAGAAGCGTGATCTCGGCGGACCGGGCGTTCCAGGTCTCGGCGGACAGCACGAAGATGACGCCGAGGCAGCGGTCTTCATCCATGATGGGCGCGGCAACCAGCGACCGGAATCGTTCGATGCCGCTCTCGGGAACATACTGGAACCGGGGGTCGGAATAGGGGTCCGCGAGGGCGAGCGGCACTTTCTGTTCGGCGACCCATCCGGCGACGCCCCTGCCCAGGGGGAACCTGAGCCTGCCCACGGTCTCCTGGTTCAGCCCGGCCGCCGCGACCAGGGTCACGTACTGCCCGGAAGGGTCCAGGAGAAAGACCGACGAGCCTTCCCGGCCCATGCCCCGCATCACCACCTCGATGATGTGCTGGAGCTTGCGGGCGAGATCTTCGGCGGAGTTCGAGATCCGGCCGATCTCGCTCAGAATGCTGAGCTCTGTACGTTCGACAGGTTCCATGGTATGAAAAGCAGGAGCCAGGAGTCAGTAGACAGGAGGAGGCGTACTGTCGTTCTTCTGTATTCTGGCTCCTGTCTCCTGACTACTTGTGCAATGCCTTTTGATATACTTTCACGTATTCCTTTGCCGAGCTTTTCCACGAGAAATCGACCTTCATCCCGGCCTGCATGATGGTTTTCCAGCGCTTCGGGTCGCGGTACATCCTGAGCGCCCGTTTGACGCAGGCGACGAGCGCGCCGGGCGTGTACTCGTCGAACAGGAAGCCCGTGCCTTTTCCGGTCCGGGGATGGTAGTCGGCGACCGTATCGGCGAGCCCGCCGGTCCTGCGGACCACGGGCACCGTGCCGTACCGGAGCGCGTGCATCTGGCCCAGGCCGCAGGGCTCGTATTGCGAAGGCATGAGGAACAGGTCGGACCCGGCATAGATGCGCCGCGCGAGCGCGTCATCATATTTGAGCAGGACGCGCATCCGGTAACGGTGGCGGTCGGCCATCTCGGTCAGCGCGCGGTGGTAGCGGTCATCGCCGGTGCCGAGGATGACGAGCTGGGCCTGTTGATGCAGGAGCTCGGGGACGGCGTCCAGCAGGATGTCCAGTCCCTTCTGGTCAGTGAGCCGCGTCACCATGCCGAGGACCGGCGCGCTCTCCAGCGGGAGCCCCAGCTGCTCCTGCAGGGCACGCTTGCACGCCTGCTTTCCGGCAGGCCGCGCCGCGCTGTAGGGCTGTGACAGCGCCGGGTCATGCGCCGGGTCCCATTCCTCGTTATCAATGCCGTTCACGATGCCGAACAGGTCGTTAGCGCGCTTCCGGAGCGTTCCGTCCAGCCCATGGCCGAATTCCGGCGTCTGGATCTCCCTGCTGTAGGTCGCGCTGACGGTGGTGACAACGTCGGCATGGACGATCCCGGCCTTCAAGAGGTTGATATTGTCCCAGTACTCGATGCCGTCGGGAGTGAACACGTCCCACCCGAGCCCGGTAAGGACCAGGTCCCGTTTCCCGAAGATCCCCTGGTAGCCGAGGTTGTGGATGGTGAAGACCGTCCGGGCATGACGAAGCTGCGCAACGTCGTTGTAGAATCTTTTCAGATAGAGGGGCACCAGCCCGGTTTGCCAGTCATTGCAGTGAATGATGTGGGGCGAGAAGTTCAGGACGCGGCAGAGCTCAGGGACGGCCCGGGAAAAGAAGATGAATCGCTCGGCATTGTCGTGGTAGTCGGCTTGGGGGGTGCGGTAGAGCTCGGGCCGGTTGAAGTAGAGGTCTTTGTTGATGAAATAGGCGGGTACCTGCGCGCCCAGCGTTCCCGCGAGGATGTCGCACCGCTCTTTCCACGAGGCCAGGGGGACATAGAAGGTGGCGAGGTGGGTGAGCCCGAAGGTTCCTGCATCGATCTGCCGGTACCGCGGCAGGACGACCCGGACGTCGTGGCCCAGCGCCGCCAGGGCCTGGGGGAGGCTGCCCGCGACGTCGGCGAGGCCGCCGGTCTTCGCGAACGGCGCGACCTCGGAGGCGGCAAAAAGGATCTTCATAAAGGCATCATCCTAAA
>JAFNGD010000291.1:0-847 GCA_017885365.1 Nitrospirota bacterium | reverse complement strand
GCACCAGTGTGGCCCTCTTTTTGGCCATGGCGGTTGATGCTCCCTGCAGCAAGCTGTGGGGAGCTCGATCCTCAGGGTAGTATGTTTATTCTAATCGCTCGCTAATCCCGCAGCAAGCTACGAGGAAAGCGCTCGCTCCTGGATTCATGGTCCTGACGTAGGCCCTTTCAGGGATGTCGAGCCCCTGCACTCATAACTTCATTTCCCGCAGGAACTTCGCGGCTTCCTCGGGCGGCGTGGGATTGATGTAGAATCCGGAGCCCCACTCGAAGCCCGCCACATTGGTGAGCTTGGGCATGAGCTCGATGTGCCAGTGATAGTAATCGTTGATCTCCTCCTTGAAGGGGGAGGTGTGGATGATGTAGTTGTACGGCGGGAACGAAAGCGCCTTGTCGAGCCGCCGGAGCGTATCCTGCAGGAGGAAGGCCAGGTCCTTGAAATCCTCGTTCGTGGAGCAGGAATAGCACGAGATATGCCGCTTCGGCATGATCCATGTCTCGAAGGGGAAGCGGGGGGCGTATGGCGCCAGGGCGATGAAGGACTGCGTTTCCATGACAATGCGGTTCCGGGACTGCATCTCCTGCCGGATGATGTCGCAGAAGATGCACCGCTCCTTCAGATCATAGTGTTTCCTGCAGCCGTCGATCTCCTCCTGCACCTGGATGGGCACGATGGGGAGCGCGATGAGCTGGGAGTGGCTGTGCTCCAGGGTCGCGCCCGCGATCAGGCCTTCGTTCTTGAAGATGAGGGTGTACTGGAAGCGCTTGTCTTTTTTGAGATCTTCCATGCGGTCGCGATACGCCCAGAGAACTTCCTCCACGGCCTTCCCCGGCAGGGTCGCCAGCGT
>JAFNGD010000290.1 GCA_017885365.1 Nitrospirota bacterium | reverse complement strand
CATTTAAAGGCTTTAGCCGGCTCATACTGCCGGGGGATAATAACACCTATCACTATGACACGCCGCTGAGTAATGTTCGTTCGCTCATGCCTTACCACAGCCATGTGAACCCTGACATTGTCGTGGGCGCGCTTAACCACATGATCGACGAAGTCAAAGACGGCAAAACCATATTCTACGATCTCTACACCGAACAGCAAAAGCGGGAGGACCCCTCCAAAGAACACACAGGACTCTTATACTACCGGGGAGAACCGGGAGCCCCGTTTGCCATTGTGTGCCCTGGCGGAGGATTTTCCTACGTCGGCTCCCTGCATGAAGGTTTTCCGCTCGCTTTGCAAATAAGCAAAAAGAAGTACAACGCTTTTGTCATAAGGTATCGTATAGGTAGCGAGCAAAGTGCAACGGAAGACTTGGCGGCGGCAATAGCTTATATTTTCAGGAATGCGGAAGCACTCGGGGTAAGCACTGGAGATTACTCTTTATGGGGAGGTTCTGCCGGGGCCAGGATGGTAGGCAATATTGCTTTAAACGGAGTTGCAGGTTACGGGGGCGGTAAGATGCCGAAACCATCGATAGTCGTCATTGCCTATACTGGTCAGTCAAGCTTTTCCAAAGATTTTCCCCCAACGTTTATTACGGTAAGCGCAGATGATGGTATTGCGAATGTAGCTGTCGTTGACAAGCGCGTCGAGAGTCTGCGAAACGCCGGAGTTGAGATCGAATATCGTAGATACAGAACTGCCGGGCACGGCTTCGGGCTCGGCACAGGCACCGATGCCGAAGGATGGTTAGACAACGCTGTTCGGTTTTGGGAAAAGCATTTATCCAAAGGAGAAAAACGGTAAATAAAGGAGAGAGCCATGTCTGACAGCGACGTGAAAAAAGCGACCGATGAATTGAAGGCATTAGCACCGGATTTTGCTCAATTGACCCAGGACGTTCTCTTCGGGGACGTTTGGAAGCGTCCCGGACTCTCGCAGCGCGACAAAAGCCTGATCACGGTCACCTGCTTGGTCGCTCTGAACCGTATCGAGCAGGTCGAGTTCCATCTGAAGAAGGCCTTCGAGAACGGACTGACGAAGGAAGAACTCGTGGCCGCGATCACGCACATTGCCTTTTACGCCGGATGGCCGACCGCCGCATCCGGCCTTAATCACCTGAAGAACGTGATCGATCAGAAATGAATCTGAGGGGTATCTCATTATGAAAGTAACTGACAAAAAGTGCCTGATTGCCTATTTTTCCCGGAAGGGACAAAACTATGTCAGCGGCAGTATCGTCGATTTGAAGGTCGGCAATACCGAAGTTGTCGGAAAGATGATTCAGAAAATAACGGGAGGCGATATGTTTCATATTGAATCTGTCACAGCCTATCCCAAAGACTATACGGAAACTACGGAAGTTGCCAAGAATGAACTGCGTGCAAAAGCCAGACCGAAGCTGACAGGACAGGTTGAGAACATGAAGACATACGATGTTATCTTACTGGGATATCCGAATTGGTGGGGAACGATGCCCATGCCCGTCTATACTTTCCTGGAGAGTTATGATTTCTCGGGAAAGACAATCGTTCCATTTTGCACCCATGAGGGCAGCGGCATGGGCCATAGCGAAAAGGATATTGCCAAAGCATGTCCCAAGGCTACCGTATTGGAGGGAATTGCTATCCATGGAACCAGTGCAGCGTCAGCTGAATCAGACGTATCGAGTTGGATAGATCGACTGACAATGACATAGGAAGGTAAGCAGTGCAAAGATCGCCAGCCAGCCTGCGGCAGAAGAAGTGAGGATACATGACGGCCCAACCGATTCACGACAACCCTGAACAGAAATATGAGGTCACTCCGCTGGAGCTGTTCTTCGACCTTGTATTCGCTTTCGCGCTGTCGCAGCTTTCACAGCATCTGTTGACTCATTTGTCCTGGCGCGGCGCGGCCGAGACGCTGGTGATGCTGCTGGCAATCTTCGCGGTATGGTTCACGACAAGCTGGTCGGCCACCCTGGTCCGGGTCGATCAATCCCGAACCCGCTGGTTGGTTCTGGCGGTGATGCTGCTGGGCCTGTTCATGAACGCTTCGGTGACGAGGGCCTTCACAACGTCAGGCTGGGCATTTGTCGTTCCACTTCTGATGATCCAACTGGGGCGCACCGTCTGGACGCTCGTCAATTCAATTGATGTGGTGCTCCGAGAGCACTACTTCCGTACGCTTCTCTGGGTGATCGCCACGATACCCTTCTGGATCGCAGGCGCGGCAGCGAATCCGGAGACCCGCGTACTGTGGTGGGCGTTGGCAGCCGGTATCGATCAGATCGGCAGGTGGTTGGCGCATCCCATTCCCGGGCGGCGGCTCCAATCCGAGAACATTGAGTTCGACGCGGATCATATGCTGGAACGTTGTCGCTTGTTCCTGCTCATCGCTCTGGGCGAGACGGTATTCACCACTGGGTCGGCCATCGCCGCGGCACCTACGACGCTGATGACGCTGGTCACGGGTGCGTTCGCGCTTGTAGGAACAGTCGCCCTGTGGGCCCTGAGCTTCGGGCGTTCCCATCGGCTTATCCTTAGTCACGTGAAAGAGACGAGTGACCCCATTCGCGCCAGTCGCCACGCGGTAAACGCTCTGACAATATTGGTTGCGGGCCTCATCGCCGTGGCGGTCGCGAATGAAGAGGTGATCACTCACCCGCAGGGACAGACCTCGTTTAGCCTGAGCCTGCTGCTGACTGGAGGGCCGATACTCTTTCTGGCTGCTCAGGGCTGGTATCTGTGGGTAGTGCCGAAGGTTCGGTCACAACTGCATTTGATTGGTGTGGTTGCGCTGCTGCTTTTTGGCCTCGTGACGCTCGATGTTCCGCCCTATGTTGCATTGCTTCTTGTCGGTGCGAGTGTCTCCACCATCGCCATACTTGCTCGATAGCGATGCCGGATATGAATCCTTTGCCAAGCGATCTAGTGTTCTGGGCGAATGCATGGTTGCGGCAACGATAGTAAAGGAATCACGAAGTGTAGTTGCGACGAAAAGAGATTGGAGGGGTGAGCACAAGAATCCGGGGCTGGGAAATTAGCACAGTACATCGAAAAGGGTTAGCTCTCAAAGCTAACCCTTTGTAAATTTTGTAACGAAAAATTGATTGAACCCCTGAGCACAAGACTCTGGAGAAATTAATTAGCACAAATTTAGCACAGTCAAATGAAAAAGGGCTGACCGATGAAGGTCAACCCTTTGATTTCTTGGTGGAGCTGAGGGGGAAATCTCGCGCGCTTCGCTTCCACAGGGGGCCAGCCCCCTATGGCGGCCGATGATTCCGGCCTGTGACCCCCGAATCATGAGGGAAATCCTTCCCTCAAGCTCCCTTGTTCGATCCCCCTCATTATGAAAATAAAAAAGGCCGGCAAGTTTGCCGACCTTTTGTTATTTCTTGGTGGAGCTGAGGGGGATNNCAGCTGAGCTACAGCCCCATATTTTCCTGCAACTGCGAGGGGTAATGTAACATCACGACCCTATGATGTCAAGAAAAAACACGGTATTTCGCGTTCGTTGACACCTCGCCTGCCATAGGGTAAACTCCTGAAATGAAAATGTATTTTGCCATGATTCTGGCGGTCCTCATAGCCCTGCCTGCATCGGCCCACCCCGGCAAGACCGACCAATAGGTTGGCCANNAAGTGCTATAAAGACTGCGCTGAATGGGACCTCTATTACGCCGAATACCATCTCCACGATAAGGACGGCAGGCCGGTCAAGGTGGTTAAAAAGAAACCGGTCAAAACCGGACCAGCGACCGCGGCGGCTGAGCAGGATGCCGTTATCAAGCAGCGGCCAATCGAAGTGCCGGTACAGCCTGCCGCGCCTCTTGCTGTGCAGACAGCAATGGTGACCGATGAGCCGGACCTCACCC
>JAFNGD010000289.1:8692-9069 GCA_017885365.1 Nitrospirota bacterium | reverse complement strand
CAGCTACGGCATCATCAAGAACCACCGCGGGGACATTCGCGTGGAGAGCAAGCCCGGCGTGGGCACGACCTTTACGGTCGAGCTGCCCGCTCCGCAGAACCATTAGGAGGGTTGTATGGCACAGGCCAGGATCATGGTCATAGACGACGAGAAGATCGTGGGGGACATGGCGAAGATGTCCCTGCAGCAGGAAGGCTATGCGGTCGAGACGTTCCTGAGCGCGGAACCTGCGCTCAAGCGGCTTGAGGAGGAACGGTTCGACGTCGTGGTCACCGATTATAAGATGAAGGGGATCGACGGCATGGAGGTGTTGCGCACGGTGCGGAGCCGCCATCCCGGCACGCAGGTCATCATGATCACGGCCTTCGCGAACCTCG
>JAFNGD010000289.1:1024-8585 GCA_017885365.1 Nitrospirota bacterium | reverse complement strand
CTGGACAGCAACAACCGGTCGCTCGAGATCATCACCGATATCGGCGACACCCTGAGCGGCGACTACCTATTCGACATCCAGTATGTGCGGAGGTCCTACACGGAACTTTCAGCGGCACTGGAACGTTCGCTCACGGGCTTCGAAGAACTCACCTCCGGCAGGTATCCCCGGCTCCGAACGGTCTACCGGTCGATCGATGAGAATATCAGGCACACGATCGACGGCGCTTCGCCGCAAAGGAAAGACCTGGTCGTTGTTGCCGAGGATATTGACGACAGCTCGGCAGGTACGGTCGGCGGCAAGGCCAGGAACCTCGCCGAGCTCGGAAACAGGCTGGGGCTGCCGGTCCCTGCCTCATTCGTTATCACGACACAGGCCGCTGAGGCATACCTGCTGCACAACCGGGTCATGGAGCGTTCAGGCTTGAACGTAGGTGCCGACGCCGGAAGGGCCTATCAGGAGGCACGGGAGCTCATCCTTCACGGGGAGATGCCGGCGGAGCTGAGCCGTGCGATCGAGCGGGGGCTCAGAAGGCTGAGAAAACACTGCCGCGGTGACTGCTCTATTGCGGTCCGGAGCAGTGCGGGGGAAGAGGATGGCGACTTCTCGTTTGCCGGACAGTTCGAGACGGTGCTGAATGTCCCGGCCGAGACCGCGGTTGTCGAACGAGCATACCGCAAGGTGCTCGCCAGCATCTATGCACCAAGCGCTCTGGTCTATCAGCAGCGGCTCGGGTACCGGGTAACGGACATGAAAATGGCTGTCGCCTGTATGGTGATGGTGGATGCGGCGGCGAGCGGTGTCGCCTATTCCCGTGATCCGCGGGGAACGAATGACAGCGTTGTCATCAATGCGACATGGGGACTGGGAACATCGGTCGTCGAGGGAACTACGGACGCGGACTACTTCCGGGTGAGCAAAAGCGACCCCGCCGAGATCCTGGAGCAAAGAACAGGCACGAAGGACTCTCTGACCGTACGGGTAAGCGGTGGCGGGACCGTGACGCTGTCGCTCCCCGCGAACGCCCGGACACGTTCCAGCCTGTTGCCGGAACAGGTCACCCGGATCGCCGGACTGGCCATGAAGATCGAACAGCACTTCAGGAGACCGCAGGACATCGAATGGGCGATCGACGGCGACGGGAAGGTATATATCCTGCAATCCCGCCCGCTCAGAGACTCCGGGCTTGCAGGGAAAAAGCCTGATCGGGCGGCTCTGGAGAGAGTGGCTCAAGTCATTGCTCGTAAGAACGGTTTGGCCGTTTACCCGGGAGGAGTCACCGGAAGGGTCTTTATTCTCAGAAATCCGGCTGATCTTGCCCGGGTTTCCCGGGGGGATATCCTGGTAGCCCGGCACGATTCATCGCAGTTTGTGAGCGTCATGGCCGATGTCGCCGCGATCATCACCGACACCGGGACACTGACGAGCCACATGGCATCGCTCTGCCGCGAGTTTAGGCTTCCAACGGCAGTCAACACCGGTGACATGACCCGGTCACTCGTCCATGGGCAGCAGGTCACGGTGCATATCGATGAACAGGCAGTGACCGTCTATCCGGGCGTCGTGGATCAGCTCCTCGACAATGCGGGTGCCGGTTCCGAGCGGATGGAAGAGCTGGCTGAGTACCGAAAAAAGCGTTACCTGCTCAGATATATCGTTCCCCTCAATCTGGTCGACCCCTTGCGGGACGACTTTACGCCGAAGGCGTGCCGGACGCTCCATGACATCCTGCGGTTCATCCACGAAAAGTCCGTTGCCGAGCTGATCGATCAGGCAGGCGAAGGTTGGCGATCGAACCGTACCGTCAAACTGGACCTTTCGGTCCCCGCGGGGATCGTGCTGATCGACATCGGAGATGGCCTGCAGAATGCCGGATCACGGGACCACGTGACTGCCGACCAGGTCACGTCGATACCGCTCCGGGCGGTGATCAGGGGCATGGTCCATCCCGGCGTCTGGCGTTCGGAGGCGGTGCCGCTCCGGGCCGGTGATTTCATGACGAGCATGCTGCGGGCGTCTGATATCGTGACCGACAGCGCGCCGCAGTCTTCCGCGAGCGTTGCCGTGATCTCGCGGGAGTATGTGAACCTGAGCCTCAAGTTCGGGTATCATTTCATCATCCTCGACGCTTTCTGCAGCGAGGTGACCCGGAACAATCACCTCTATTTCCGTTTCGCCGGCGGCGCCACCGACATCACCAAGCGGTCCCGGAGGCTCCAGTTGATCGCCGCTGTCCTGCAGGAACAGGGATTCACTATCAAGCTCAAGGGCGACATGATCATTGCCCGGCTGGCGAACATCGGGCGGGATGAGATGGAAGCGCGCCTCGACGTCCTCGGGAGGCTGATCTCCTTTACCCGGCAACTGGACGCGCTGCTCCATGATGATGGCGCCGTGGAACGCTATAAAACGTATTTTGTAAGCGGACGGTACGAGTTTCCGTCAATGCACGGGAACTACATGCCCACGAAGGATCCCTGATGCCGGCAAACAGCAATGACAAGAAGAACATGGCGAAACACATCTTGCCGACCGCAGCAAATCTCCTCGGGTTATGCTTTGTGATCTTTACCCTGAAAAAGCTCTGGCGTGCTGACGGCGTAGAACGGATCATCGACAAAATGGACGGCGTGGTGATCATTATCTTTCTGGCCGCCAGTGTCCTGTCCTATGCGTCCATGCGCTCGGTGAAAAATTCCGATCTCTACGAGAGGATCGCCGACGGGGTATTTCTTGCCGGTCTCTTTCTGCTGTCCCTTGTCGCGCTGATCACGGTCTATGAATTGGCGTAGTACGGTATCCTCGGGAACGGATCGGCTTGTTGCAAACGTTGCTGCGATCCGGTCCAGGAGCAGCCAGAGCAGTAAGCCGCGGCTTCCGAACTGAGAACAGGACGACATGTCGGACTCGACGAAGAACAAAATACGGACGATCGCTCTGAACAGATCACAGCTCCTGATCCTCCTGGCGCTGGCTTTTTGCCTGGGAGTGTATGTTGACCGAGGGATAGGGATATTCGGCTCCGCGCGTCAGGACGTCGACAAGGGTTATCTTGCCGATGGGGATGGTGAGTACAAGTATATACGAAGTGCGGAACAGGTGAAGCGGGCTGGAAGCGGCCGGGCGTCGAAGGAGCTAAAGCCCTTTCGATACAAAGTAGACGCGTATGTAGTCAGCAAACTGAAATCAGGCGAGGTCTCCGAGATATCGGTTTATTTTCGCGACCTCCGCTTTGGTCAACGGTTCGGCATCCGGGAACAAGAGCGATTCTCCCGTGACACGCTCTTAACGCTGCCGCTCATGATCGCCTACCTCAAATGGGCGGAATCCACCCCGCTGCTGCTGAACAGAAAGATCGTCTGTACCGGCAATCATGACGCTGTTCTCCCGGATCAGACGACAGCAAGTGATTTTCTTGAAGAAGGGAAGTCCTATAAGATAAACACGCTCATCTACCGCATGATCGCCTACAACGACAGCAGTGCCTATGCGTTGCTGAAAGACAATCTGCCTCCCGGCGTTCTCGAGAAGATCGTTAAGGATATCTCTGTTAATTATGATCCTGCGAAGAACGATGATTCGATGACATTCAACGCCTATGCGTCTTTCTTTCGCGTCCTCTTCAATGCCTCCTACCTCAGCAGTGAAATGTCCGAAAAGGCCCTCCGTTACCTGTCCAAGACATCCTTCAAGGATGGGATCATCTCCGGCGTCCCCTCGGACATCGAGGTCGTGGCCAAATATGGAGAACCCGTGGTCTCCACTTCCGCGGATGGCGCTGCCACGGGATCGAGACAGTTCCACGAATTCGGGATCGTGTATCATCCCGTACATCCCTATCTGGTAGGCGTCATGGTCCGGGGAGATGATCCCCGGATGTTGTCAAAGACCCTGCGCGATATTTCCGCGCTTGTGTATGAGGAAGTGGACCGGCAATCAAGGTGAGCGAGGCTACAGGCAGGTCCTTGCGGGCAGTGTATGATGCATGGTCTCGGTGGTTCGACCATTCCTGCTGCCGAAAGGCATTCCCGGTAACGGTAGGGTAAAGTCTACGAAAGCGGGGAGCGGGAGAGCCGGGAATAGGCTACTTCTTGTTCGCTTCCATCAATGCCTGGACCGGCTGGAGACTGTACGGGCTGCCGTGCTCGATCGCCGTGAGCACCGTGCCGCCGCCGGTGAAGAAATAGTAGCTTGCGTCATCCATGACGGACAGGTAGAGGCCCGGCAGGAGGTTCTTGAACTCCTGGAGCGTGTCGCCGCCTCCGTACATCTTCATGGCGTTCCGGTTGCGGTCGATCGTGTTGTCGAGCGCCTGGGAGCCTGCGGCGAAGTGAGGCGTGTATCCCATGACGGCATTGACGAAGATGGTCTTTGCCGCGCCGATGGTATCGGCAACCGCCTTTTCCTCGAAGGACCGGGGATCGATGTCCAGGACGTACCCGTAGGCATTTCCCGGTCGAAAATCCCGTACCGAGACGGTGCGGTACTTGCCCTCGATCCTTCCGTCCGGGACGTCCGATTCGACGAGCAGGGGAAGCTCGACGATCTTGCCCGCATGACGGTCCTTTTCGACCAGTTCCTGCGCCAGGGCGCGGTCCTCGTCGCTCACCCCCTTGATCGTTACCTGATACTTGGCGCAGAGGTAGGTGTTGTAGATGACGCCGCCGAGGACCAGGCGGTCCACCTTGTCATAGATCGCGTTGAGGGGCTTGATCTTGGTGTCGTACTTCGAGCCTGCGACAACGGCAAGGAAGGGCCGTTCGGGATTCATGACGCCGTCGAGGTGCATGATCTCCTGCTGAAGCAGGAAGCCCGCACAGGAGGGAAGGTGCCGGGTGATGTTGTAGGTGGAGGCATGGGGCTGCCACGAGCCGAAGGCGTCGTTCACATAGACATCGGCCAGGCCGGCAAGCTGGAGCGCGAAACGCTCCCGCAGGTCTCCCGAGTCCTCCTCGCCGCGGAACCACCGCGTGTTCGGCAGATAGATCCCCCCGATCTTCCGGTCCCGAAGGTCCCTGACGGCAAGATTGATGGACGTGTCGATCCCGGCGATGCCCCGCTCCGGTTCAACGGGGAGCGCGGGGATATACAACTTCGTATGGAGCTTCTGCTCAAGGTAGCGTACGACCGGTTCAATGGACTCGTCGGGCCTGCAGGTTATGGTCCCGGTCTTCTTGTCCTTCGGTCTTCCCACGTGCGTCATCATGATGGGCCTGCCGCCCCGCTCCACGATATGGAAGAGCGTCCCGATCGTACGGTCGATCCGGAAAGGATCGCGTATCGCACCGCCCTTCACGACATTGTGGTCGAACCGGACGAGGACGATCTTCCCCTGCAGGTCGGTATCCTGGATCAGCGGCAGGCGGGGATGCAATGATCTGCTCGGCATAGGGATTGCTCCTTGTTCGTGGCGACCTTACGAAGTCAGGCCATGACCTAATTATAGCACCATTGCATTTTTCCCATTCCCCCGTGAAGGACCCGTATCGTGCGGCAATGCCGGCATGCGGTCGCGCATTACTTGGGTGTTGCATTCCTCCTACCACCGTGCTCTGAACCATTGATCCTGATGCGGCTCAGAGCCTTGTCCCCTTGCTGAAATCTCGATCAGTGCGTCCGGCGGACCCCCGAAGTCCGATTCACCGGCTATGGCACAGCATTCTGCACTTTTACAGCCGATGTCTCTTCTGGATATTTCTGCTCTTTCTGCCTGAACCAAAGGGGTTTTCCTCTTGACTTCCTGCTGTCCTGCGCGCTATCCTTGTAATCGTGACCATGCATTTGATCAGGACTACCATGCCCCTGTTGATAAGGAATCGGGGATAGCTTCTCCTGTTCTGAAAGCAACTTTTCGTTGTTGACGCACCCAAAAAAAGAGATCGACCGATATCAGCTCTTCCAGCATGAGAATACGTGAAACCATAACGAACAAGGCGGGCAAGGACCTCCACGGTGAGAAAGCGACGGTTCTGCGGCCGACGTCCCTCTTCACGCTGAGCTTCAAGCTGTCACTGTTCATCGTGGTCCTGGTGCTCGCGACCACCCTTGTTTTCTCCCTGATCACCCTGCGGACCATGGACCGGCATATCATGGACGAGGTCATGAAACGAGCGGAAGCTCTCGGCAAAAGCGCCGCCGAACTGGCGTCCTACGGTATTCTTTCTCATGACATGCTGGGCCTTGATACCATCGCAACGAAAATAAAGGCCGCGAATCCCGATGTGGAATATGTGGCGATCGTCCGGAACAGCATGAAGATCCTGGCGCACAGTGATATCGGCCAGCGGGATACGGTCTTCAATGCGGTATCGGGCAGTGTGCTCATGCGGAACAGCGGCGATACGATCGTCAACGACATCAAGAGTGGTGCTGCGGATTATTTCGATATCATCAACCCCGTCGTTTTCCAGAAGAAGCAGATCGGCACCGTTGTCATCAGGATGAACAAGTCATCCCTGCTCGAAGCGAAGGGCCGGGTCCGGCGGCAGATCCTGGGCGGACTGGCGGCTGTTCTGGCGCTGTCGATCCTCAGCATCATCGCGATGTCTTCGAGGATCACCAGGCCGATCAAGGAGCTTGCAAAGGGAGTCGAAGAGCTGAAAGAGGGAAAGAAGACCCATCCGCTGATGATCTATTCCGGGGACGAGCTCGGCGCGCTGACGGCAAGCTTCAACGAAATGACGGAGCTGATATCGAACCAACGGAAGGAGCTCGGCGACTATGCCAGGGAACTGGAACAAGCCTATATCGCTACGGTCAAGGTCCTGTCTGCGGCGATCGACGCCCGCGATCCCTATACGCACGGCCATTCGACCCGTGTCGCCGTTCTTTCAATCAAAATGGGCAAAGCGCTCGGTTTTTCCAAAAAAGAGCTCGAAGATCTTGAGATCGCCTGCCTCTTCCACGATGTGGGAAAGTTGAGAACGCCGGACCACTTGCTGTTCAAGGAGAGCAAGTTCAATCGGGACGAGCACCAGGAGATCATGAGGCACACGGATGACGGCGCCCAGATCCTGAGCAGGGCGGCATTTCTCCACAAATATATACCCGCGGTGAGACATCACCATGAATGGTTCAACGGAAAAGGCTACCCCGACGGCCTGAGCGGCGACGATATCCCTCTCCATGCAGCCATCATCTCCGTTGCCGATGCCTTCGATGCGATGACCTCGATACGGCCCTATCGAGCGGCCCGGTCCCAGGAGGAGGCCCTCAGGGAGATCATCCGCTGTGCAGGCACGCAGTTCGATCCGCGCCTGGTGGACGTGTTCGTCCGGATCGTGAAACGGCTCAAGATCTCACCTGAGCAGGCGTTCATCCAGAACTGACCGATGTTCAATCCGAAATCCTTTATCTGTTCTCTCTTCCTTATCGCGATGGCAGCGCTCGGCTCATCGTGCGCTCACGCACCGCAGCAATCCCAGCAATCCCAGCAACCCCAGCAACCCCCTAGCGAGGACATCAGGGTCAGCTCCGCCCTGAACCAGGCGAAGGCTTACCTGTCTTCAGGAAATTACAAAAAGGCGCTCGAAACCTACGCTGCGGCCTGTGATGGTCATCC
>JAFNGD010000289.1:0-987 GCA_017885365.1 Nitrospirota bacterium | reverse complement strand
CGGCTTCAAGGAGAGGCAACTGCAGGGGGAGATTTCCTTCGACGACGATTACCTCACCAAGAGGATCGGAGCATGCTCAAAAAAGCTGATGGAGTTCGGCATCATGAAATACCGGGCAGGGGACCTTCAGCAGGCGATCGCGATATGGAAAAAGATCCTTGTCTTCAAACCCTCTGACCGGGAGGCAAAGAAGGCCATCGATCGCGCTACGGCCCAGCTGCAGAACCTGAAGCAGATGAAGTGATGCACGCTGCGGAGCCCGCGAGCAGTTCATGGGCAACCTCTGCACAGCACATCCCCTAGCTACATTCATCCCGTCCTTCCCTGTGGCGACGCTGTTGTAATGAGCAACGCAGGCTCTTCCCCGTGCGCAGGTCATGGGTCATGCATCCCTGCCCGATGTTTGCAGAGAAGTCATAAAAAAGTCTTGATGTCGTTTCTGAAGAGGTGTATCATTTTTTTGGCTAAAGAATCCCGCAGCAGAGCTGCTGATATCGTCTGCGTTTCAGAACGAGAGTTTTTCGAGTATGCACGCCTGGCCCTGCTATCGGGGACCGGGGAGTGCAGGTGCCGTGCGCGTTCAGGGAGCCTTCTCAGCCAGAGTGATTGCGACAGCAGCGTGCGAAGACAGCTCTGCTCCGGCGATGGTGCTTGAAGCCTTGAACGATGGTCGTTGGAGATTTGTTTAGCTCTCAGGGAGAGAATTTCGAAAGGAGCTCTGTATGGGCGGAATTGGATTTCCCGAAATGGTGGTCATTCTGGTGATCGCACTGATCATCTTCGGCCCGAACAAACTGCCCCAGCTCGGTGAAGGCCTGGGCAAGGCCATCAAGAGCTTCAAGCAGGGGATGCGCGACGGTAACGAGGAACAGCAGGAGGCGAAGAAGATCGATCCGCCGGCCAAGGGATAAGACCTGTTTCATCGCTGCAGTTGAAGCTCCCTGCAGTAAGCTGCAGGGAATCTTCGATCCTCAAGGAACTATCGTT
>JAFNGD010000288.1 GCA_017885365.1 Nitrospirota bacterium | reverse complement strand
AGCTCGCCGACTGCCAGGAAAAGGACCCCGCACTTTCGGAGATTTTCATCGTGGAGGGCGACTCTGCCGGCGGATCGGCGAAACAGGGCAGGGACCGGAAGAACCAGGCCATCCTTCCGCTCAAGGGAAAGATCCTGAACGTGGAAAAGGCTCGCTTCGACAAGATGCTCTCGAGCGACGAGATCAAGGTGCTGATCACGGCCATGGGCACGGGCATCGGGTCCGAAGAGTTCGATATCGCCAAGGTCCGGTACCACAAGATCATCATTATGACCGACGCTGATGTGGACGGTGCGCATATCCGGACGCTCCTCTTGACCTTTTTCTACCGTCAGATGCCGCAGATCATCGAGCGGGGCTACCTGTACATCGCGCAGCCGCCGCTGTTCAAGGTGAAACGGGGAAAGACCGAGCGCTACATAAAGGATGACTCGCGGATGGAGGATTTCCTTCTGGACCTTGCGGCCGAGGATGTAGAGCTCTTCTCGCCGGAGCAGGAAGCCTGGCTCACCGGAGAACGGCTTATCAGCACGCTCAAGAAACTGGTGCAATTCGAGAAGAACCTCGAGAAGTTCAAGCGCAAGCGTCTCGATACCGTGGTGCTCCGCGCCATCCTTCTCGACAAGGCGTTCAGCAAGGCTGCGTTGAAGGAGGAGACGAACCTGAAGGCCCTTGCCTCCTCCATCGAGAGCTATGTCAAAGAGTTCCATCCCAAGACCCGTATCGAGTGGGTCATTGAAAAGGATGAGGAGCACCAGGCCTTCAAGCTCCGGTTCGACACCAAATGGGACGCGATCCACTCAAGCATCCTGTTCGATGAGAACTTCGTCACCACTCCCGAGTTCCGGGAGCTCCAGAGCCTGTCCCCGGCCATGCTCGGTCTGGACGGCCCGTCCTACCGGGTTCGCGAGAAGGGCGAAGAGAAAAACTTCAGCGATACGGACAAGCTGGTGCACTTCATTCTCGATCTCGGCAAAAAGGGGCTATCGATTCAACGATACAAGGGTCTGGGCGAAATGAACCCTGAACAGCTCTGGGAGACCACGATGATTCCCGATAAACGGACCCTTCTTCAGGTGACGGTCGAGGACTCGGTCAAGGCCGACGAGATCTTCAATATCCTCATGGGGGACCAGGTTGAGCCACGCCGGGCGTTCATCCAGCGGCACGCGCTGGAGGCGAGGAACCTCGATATTTGACCACGCGTGCTGCAGCATGCAGTGGTTCACAGAGAACAAGAGAGAACGGATGAGCATGCTGCGATACGTTGTGTCCCTTGCGCTGGTCGCGTTGATCGTCGCGTCATGTGCTCCCCAGAAACCGGCAGCAGCCGGGTCGATCGACCCTGCTGCGTCCAAGACATGGAATGACCGCAGCGCAAAACTGAACAGCGCGGCAAGCTACCGGTGAGGCTGCCGAAGCCGCCGATACCGCGATCCGGTTCAACCCGGAGAATGCCTTCGCCTGGAACAACAAGAGCATGGCGCTGATCGGACTGGGAGACCATGCCGGTGCGCTTGCTGCCGCCGAGAGGTCCCTCGAGCTGATACCGAACAATCCTCTGGCGTGGAGCAACCGGGGGGGTGCCCTGCGGCTGCAGGGACGCTTCGGTGAAGCGCTGCGGTCAACGGAACAGGCGCTGATGTACGAGCAGCAGAACGGGTACATCTGGTATAACAAGGCTTGCTATACCGCGCTCATGGGGGACCGGGAAACGGCGCTCCAGAGCCTGTCGCGGGCGGTCGAACTGGAACCGCGTCTGAAAAACGAAGCGGTTCGTGAGCCGGACCTGAAAAGCCTTCGGGAAGACCACGAATTCAAGAAGATCATCGAGTAGTATTGAGCCGAACCGCGGGACCCTAACGAGACCATGGAACCACAGGAAATAAAATCGCAGATCAATATCGAGCAGGAGATGAAGACCGCCTATCTCGATTACTCGATGAGCGTGATCGTGGGGCGCGCCCTGCCGGATGTGCGCGACGGTCTGAAGCCGGTACACCGCAGGATCCTATACGCCATGTTCCGGGAAGGCCTCCTGCACAACAAGAAGTACTCCAAGAGCGCCGGCGTCGTCGGCGAAGTGCTCAAGAAATATCATCCCCACGGCGACAGCGCGGTCTACGACACCATGGTGCGCATGGCCCAGGATTTCAACATGCGCTATCCGCTCGTGGACGGCCAGGGGAACTTTGGGTCCATCGACGGCGACTCCGCCGCCGCCTACCGGTATACCGAGGCGCGTCTGACGAAGCTTGCCGAGGAACTCCTCGCGGACATAGACAAGGAGACCGTTGAGTTCGTCCCCAACTTCGACGATACGACCGTCGAGCCTTCGGTGCTTCCCACGCGCGTGCCGAACCTCCTGATCAACGGTTCCTCGGGCATCGCCGTGGGCATGGNNCCACGAACATCCCGCCGCACAACCTTGGCGAGGTGGTCGATGGCCTGATTATAATGATCGACAACCCCGAGGTGACGATACCGGAGCTCATGACCGCCATCAAGGGCCCGGACTTTCCGACCGCGGGCTTCATCCACGGCTACGAAGGCATCCGCCAGGCCTACATGACGGGCCGGGGGATCGTCCAGATGCGAGCCCGGGTCACGATCGAGGAAGGGAAGGGCGACCGGGAGAGCATCGTGGTCACCGAGCTCCCCTACCAGGTGAACAAAGCCCGACTCCTTGCGAACATCGGCGAGCTTATCCGCGACAAGAAGATCACCGGCATCGCCGAGCTCCGGGACGAATCTGACCGCCAGGGCATGCGCGTGGTGGCCGACCTCAAGAAGGGCGAGATCGCCACTGTCATTCTGAACCAGCTATACAAGCACACGGCGCTCCAGTCCACCTTCGGCGTCATCATGCTGGCGCTGGTGAACAATCAGCCCCGGGTGCTGAACCTCAAGCGACTCCTGTCGAACTTCCTGCAGCACCGGCGCGAGGTGGTTGTCAGGCGGACCAAGTATGACCTTCGGAAGGCCGAGGAACGCGCGCATATCCTGCTGGGCCTGAAGATCGCCCTTGAGAACCTTGATGCCGTCATTGCGCTCATCAAGGCCTCCAAGAATCCGGAAGAGGCGAAGATCG
>JAFNGD010000287.1 GCA_017885365.1 Nitrospirota bacterium | reverse complement strand
GCAAGCCTCCCCGGAAGATCGCCGAGATCATGCTGGCGAACATCCAGGACGAGGAAGGCATCATCGCGAAGACCGAGATCGCCGGCCCGGGATTCATCAATTTTTTCCTCAAGCAGGACCGCTGGCGCAAGACGCTCTTTGACATTGATGACCAGGCGCATGAATATGGTCTGAAAGACATCGGCAAAGGCGAGAAGGTCCAGGTAGAGTTCGTGAGCGCGAACCCCACGGGGCCGCTCCACGTGGGCCACGGCAGGGGAGCCGCGGTAGGTGACGCACTGGCAAACCTGCTCTCGGCGGTCGGGTATGACGTCCAGCGCGAGTTCTACATCAACGACGCGGGACGGCAGGTTAAATTGCTCGCTCGTTCGGTATATAGCCGTTATCGTCAAATGCACGGTAAGGACGAGCCTTTTCCTGAGGATGGCTACCACGGAACGTATATCAATGAAGTGTCTGCATCTGCGTCGTCGTCGCCTTCAATCGGTCTTACATATATCGACAGGTCCTTTGAAGAGAGCGAGAAGGTCTTTGCAGAATACAGCAAAGACCAGATGCTCACAGATATAAAGAAGGACCTGGAGGATTTCGGTGTACGGTTCGATGTCTGGTTCAGTGAGAGAAGCCTGCTTGCTGACGGTTCGGTCCAACGGTCTATTGAGGAACTGAAAGAGCGCGGTTTTGCTTATGAGCAGGACGGCGCGCTTTGGCTCAAGTCCACTGCCTTCGGCGATGATAAGGACCGGGTCATCATCAAGAAGGACGGCGAGTACACTTACCTCGCCACGGACATCGCCTACCACCGGAACAAGCTTGCTCGCGGCTTCAAGCAGCTCGTGAACATCTGGGGCGCCGACCATCACGGGTACATCCCACGGGTGCAGGCGGTGATCCAGGCCTTCGGACATCGGTCGGATTCGCTGCACGTGCTGCTTGTCCAGCTCGTCTCGATCCTGCGCCACGGCCAGCCGGTCCCCATGTCCAAGCGGGCGGGCACCTTCGTGACGCTTCGCGACGTGGTACAGGATGTGGGCGCAGACGCTGCACGGTATATCTTCCTGACGCGACGCTCCGACAGCCATCTCGATTTCGATCTCGATATCGCGAAGGAGCAGTCCCGGGAGAACCCGGTCTACTACGTCCAGTACGCCCACGCAAGGATCGCGAGCGTGTTCCGCGAGGCGGAGACGAGGAAGATCCCGGTCCCGACGCGGGACACGGTGAACCTTGCGCTCCTCGACCTTGAGGAAGAGCAGAACATCATCAAGGCCCTTGCAAAGTATCCCGAAGTGGTCGAGGAAGCGGCGCTGACCTACGAACCGCACCGTCTGACCTTCTATCTTCAGGACCTGGCGGGCCTGCTGCACAATTACTACTTCAAGCACCGCATCATCACGGACGACGCTGCGCTTGCCGCGGTCATGGGCGCGCGGCTGTTCCTGATGAGGCAGGTCAAGACGGTGATCCAGAGCGCGCTGAAGATATTGGGCGTGACGGCGCCGGAGCGAATGTGACAGAAACAGGAGCCAGGAGCCAGCAGTCAGGAGACAGGAGAGAAGCAAGAATCGCCGTTCTCCTGGATTCTGGCTCCTGACTTCTGACTCCTGAGAAAATCGTGTTCAACTTTTCTTTGACAACGAAGGGCGAAGGCACGGGCGGCCGGCTGGGGTCGTTCACGACATCTCACGGCACAGTCAGCACGCCGGTGTTCATGCCCGTGGGCACGCAGGCCACGGTCAAGACGCTCTCGCCCGAGGACCTCGAGAGCATCGGCGCAGAGATCATCCTGTCGAACACGTACCACCTGTTCCTGCGGCCGGGGCATGACCTCATCCGCGAGTTCGGTGGGCTGCACCGCTTTATGAACTGGAAACGGCCGGTCCTGACGGACAGCGGCGGGTTCCAGGTCTTCAGCCTGGCAGATCTCCGGAAGGTGACCGACGAGGGCGTCACGTTCCAGTCGCACATCGACGGCGGAGCGAAGCATGTCATCACACCCGAGTACGCCGTGGAGATCCAGGAAGCGCTCGGCGCGGACATCATCATGGCCTTTGACGAGTGCATTCCCTATCCGGCGACGCGTGATTACGCCCAGGAGTCGCTCGAACGGACGCATCGCTGGGCGAAGCGCTGCCGGGATGCGAAGAAGGATGCGGGACAGGCGCTCTTCGGGATCGTGCAGGGCGGCATGTACGCCGACCTCCGGAAGCAATCGGCCGAAGCGCTGGTGGACATCGGGTTCGACGGTTACGCCGTGGGCGGGCTGTCCGTGGGCGAGACCAAGCCTATGATGTACGAGATGCTCGAGGCGACGGTGCCGCATCTGCCGCAGGATCAGCCCCGCTATCTTATGGGCGTGGGGACGCCGGAGGACCTGGTGGAAGGGGTGGACCGGGGCGTCGACATGTTCGACTGTGTCATGCCCACGCGGAACGCCCGGAATGGAACGTTCTTCACCTCCTTCGGGAAGCTGTCGATCAGGAACAGCAGGTACGAGCGGGACCGGGAGCCCCTCGATCCGGAATGTCGGTGTTATACGTGTCGGACTTTCACGCGGGCGTATTTGCGGCACCTGTTCAACGCCGGCGAGGTTTTGGCCCTGCGGCTCGGAACGATCCATAACCTTTCCTTCTATATAGGGCTCATGGTCCGCATCAGGAAGAGCCTGGCGGAGGGAAGATTCAGAGAGTTCAAGAAGGAGTTTCTCGCGAAGCGCGGGCAGGAAGAATAACATCATTCAAGGTTCAACGTTCAATGTTCAAGGAATGCGGCAAGACACGCTTTGAACCTTTAACCTTTAACCTTAAACCTGAGATAATCCATAGGAGGAACATCCATGTTCGAGTCAATAGCATATGCAATGGGCGCCCCGGGCGGCGCGGCAGGTCAGTCGGGCGGAGGCGGCTTCAGCGGCCTCTTCATGATGCTGATCATCTTCGGCATCTTCTACTTCATCCTGATCCGTCCCCAGCAGAAGAAGATGAAGGAACACAAGAAGATGGTGGAAGCTCTCAAAAAGGGCGATAAGGTCATCATCGGCGGCGGTGTCTACGGCACGGTCGCGGGCGTCGGCACGGAAACTCTGAAGGTCGAGATCGCCGACGGCGTCAAGGTGAAGGTCGCCCGCGGTTCCGTGGGAACGGTCCTGACCGAGGAAGAGGCGAGCAAGGAGTAATAACTTCATTCAGCGTTCAAAGTTCAAGGTTCAACGGCGATTCGTCAGTTGTCCTTCCTTGAACCTTGAACCTTGAACCTGTTACCTTGAATAGGTATTGAGGAGGACGTTTCATGAAGACAAGCATTCAGTGGAGACTGGGTCTCATTCTCCTGTCGGTGGTGATCGCGCTGGTACTGTTCCTGCCGTCCACCCCGGTGGGGGACAAGTTGCCTGACTGGTGGCGCCACAACGTCTCAAAGATCGCCCTCGGGCTTGACCTCAGGGGCGGAAGCCACCTTGTGATGCAGGTGGAAACGGACAAGGCCGTCGAGGCCGCCGTTGACAACATCATCGCGGACCTGCAGACCACGGCGGCATCGCAGGGGATCTCGGTCCAGTTCAGCCGGTCCGGCCAGGATATCACGGCGAAGTTCGCCGAGGCGCTCGAGGACAAGGTGGAGACCTTCGTGAAGAAGACCTACGCCGTCCTGGTGCTGAAGGACCGGTCGAAGGGGCAGCTGGTGTACGGCCTCCAACCGGCCCGTGCCAATGAGATGAAGGAGGACGCTGTCCGGCAGGCGAAGGAACGGACCGAGCGGAGGATCAATAAGTTCGGCGTCGCCGAGCCCAACGTGTACAAGCAGGGGGTGGACCAGCTGGTGATCCAGCTTCCGGGCATCAAGAACCCCCAGGAGGCCATCTCCTTCATGAAGACCGCCGGCCGGCTTGAGTTCAAGCTGGTCGACACCGAGTCCGACATGACTAAAGCGCTGGCAGGCAAGGTCCCCGAAGGCCGCGAGATCCTGTACAGCGAGGGCGTGGGGGAGACCGGCAAAGTGACCCGTCAGCCATACCTCCTTCTCACGCAGACGCTCTTGACCGGCGACCGGCTCAAGGAGGCCAAGGTCAGCATCGACGAGTATGGTAAGCCCGCAATCAGCATCACCTTTGACGGTGACGGCGCCAGGGTGTTCGAGAGGATCACCGGCGAGAACGTTGGCAAGCAGCTCGCCATCGTCCTCGACGGCGTCGTCCATTCCGCGCCGCGGATCAAGGACCGCATTTCCGGGGGCAGCGCCCAGATCACGGGCAACTTCACGCATGACGAGGCGGCGAAGCTCGCCATCGTTCTCCGGGAGTCGCTGCCCGCGCCGATGAAGATCGTCCAGAACGTGACCGTCGGGCCGTCCCTTGGCCAGGACTCCATCAACAAGGGCGTCCGGGCCGCCCTCATCGGCGGGCTCATCGTGGTCGTGTTCATGGTGGTCTACTACGGCCTCTCGGGTCTCATCGCGGACTATGCCATCATTCTGAACATGGTACTGCTTCTCGGGGCCATGGCGTTCCTGAACGCTACGCTCACCCTTCCGGGCATCGCGGGCATCATCCTCACCATCGGCATGGGCGTGGACTCCAACGTGCTGATGTTCGAACGCATCCGCGAGGAGGTTCGCGCGGGCAAGCCGCCCAGGCCCGCCATCGATTCGGGGTACGACAAGGCGTTCATGACCATCCTGGATTCTCACGTGACCACGCTGATCACGGCAGCCATGCTGTTCATGTTCGGCACCGGCCCCATCAAGGGGTTCGCGGTCTCGCTCAGCCTCGGCATCATGATCAACCTGTACTCGGCGCTGGTGGGCACCAAGGTCATCTTCGACATCATCAACGCCAAGTGGAAGTTGGAAAAACTGAGCATCTAAGAAAAAACATTTTACCGCAGAGAGCGCAGAGCTCGCGGAGAAGAGATTTCTGACTTAAAGATCGAGATTTACGACTCTGCGATCTCAGCGATCTCTGCGGTAAA
The DNA here is from genome assembly GCA_017885365.1 of Nitrospirota bacterium. Next base: position 58 of record JAFNGD010000287.1, on the reverse strand, counting down.
ACACTTGATCTCGTGTAATTTCTTTGGAGGGTACAATGCTGCAAATCCTGCATAAGAC
>JAFNGD010000286.1 GCA_017885365.1 Nitrospirota bacterium | reverse complement strand
GTTGATGACCACTTCATCATAGACGAACAGGTCGTAGGGCTGGACGATGAACCCGTAGGCCTCGGGATGCTTGGCGATGATGGTCGCCGCCATATATTTGGGGACGTAGTGCTTCGTCTCGCGCCTGATGTACCGCGAAGCCTTCAGGTCCCAGAAATCCTCGGAGCGTGTCCGGAGGACCGCACGCTGGACCTTTCCGGCACCGGCGTTGTACGATGCCATGGCGAGCGGCCATGAGCCGAAGAGGTTGTGCAGATCCTTCAGGTGCTCGGCAGCCGCCTGGGTCGACTTGATGGGATCCTTCCGTTCATCGACCCACCAGTCGATCTTGAGGCCATAGAGCTTGCCCGTTTGGGGCATGAACTGCCAGGGGCCGACCGCGCGCGCCCAAGAGATCGCGTAGGGATTGAAGCCGCTCTCGATCATGGCAACGTAGACGAGGTCCTCGGGAAGGTTCTTCTCGTGGAAGATATCCTTCATGACGGGGATATAGCGGGCCGACCGGTCGAGCCATTTCTGGAACACATCGCGGCCCCGGGTCTTGAAGTATTCCATATGGTTCTCAACGCTATCGTTCAGTACCATCGGGATCTGGTAGGGTTTTTCCTCGAAATAGCCGTCGAGGTTCTCGTCGATCTGGGCGATGTCCTGCTGGGGCGGTTTCAGTTCACGGGGAATGCTTTGCTCGGCTGCCTGGGCCGTTGTTTCCGCGAAGGCAGGGGATTGCAGGAAGGGGAGGATGACAGCTGCACTCAACAACGCATGTGAGATGATCTGGTAACGCATCAAGCCTCCTTAGGATTCCTTACATTAATACCTGATTGGGTCGCTAAAGTCAAGGTAAAAATACCAGAATATTTTGGAAAGGCTTTGTTTTGCTGTGTCGCCGTCCGGGCGTGGGCCCGCCCCCGGAGGGGGCGGGCCATTTCGTGCATAGGTGCTATGCGGAAGCTCATACCGCGTCTCTCCGGCGACGGCATCAGACCTTGAATTTGCCTGTATTGTCCTGTATCATTGCGCCATGACAGCAGGCATGATCGACGAGATCTTCGCGTCCGTACAGGGAGAGGGGCCGTGGGCGGGCCAGCGGCACATCTTCGTCCGCTTCATCGGCTGCGACCTCCGCTGCGCATACTGCGACACGCCGGAAGCGGTCAAGGAAGTCGCCGGAGGGACGCAGCGGCCCTGCCGGGCGCAGGTGTCGGCCGGATCTTTCGACCGGGAACCGGTGCCGAACCCTATCGCTCCTTCCTCGCTTACCAGCCTCTGCTCGCGGCTTGTCCTTCCGGGGCCGTCGCGTCCGGTCGTGAGCCTCACCGGCGGCGAACCGCTCCTGCATCATGCTTTCCTCAAGGAATGGCTGCCTACTGCGCGGGAACTCTTCAAGATCTATCTCGAGACCAGCGGTATCCATCATGAACTGATGCGCTCGATTGCCGGCCTCATCGACATCGTCAGCATGGACATCAAGCTTCCCTCCGCGACAGGTCAGCAGCCCCGCTGGGAAGAGCACCGGAAGTTCCTGTCAGCGGCTGCGGGCCCGGAGCTCTTCGTGAAGGCCGTGGTCACGCGGACGACGTCGGACGATGATGTCATGGCTGCAGCGCGCCTGCTCGCGGAGCATGATCGGCGCCTGTTGTTCGTCATCCAGCCTGCCGGCGGAACCTTTGCACCTGACCCGAATGACGTGCTGCGGTTCCAGCGCCATGCCCTTGCATTGCTCGAGGATGTACGCGTGCTGCCCCAGGTGCACAAGGTACTGGAAATGCCTTAAGGAACAAGGTCAAGAGGCAGGTGCTTGGGAGCAAGGACGGGGCAAGGACGGAACAGCGGAAATAAGGAAAACCTTTGGAATTTCAACTCCTCTCACAGGTCGTGGATGAGCTTGCCAACATCCTTCCCGGCGCGAAGGTGGACAAGGTGGTACAAGGCTCCGACGACAGCCTTCTCCTCGTCCTCCATCAGACAAAAAAGAACTATTACCTGCTTCTCTCTCCGGACCGTTCTCTTCCCCGCATGCATTTGATCTCGCGGAAGCCTGCAGGCACGGGCGCCCCGGGAGGATTCTCTCTCTATCTCAGAAAGCATCTGACCGGCAGCCGGGTCCAGGGCATCCGTATCCTGGACCGGGACCGTGTCGTTGAGCTCCAGTTCACAGGCCCTCATGGTCCTTCTCTGCTGATTCTCGAACTGACCGGTTCGGTCACGAACCTCCTCCTGACCGATGCCTCGCGCACGATCCTGTCGGTCCTTCATCCCGTGCCGCCGGGAGACAGGGTCAAGAGGCCGTTCCTTCCCGGTCTGACCTATCTTCCTCCCGAGAAACGGCCGCGTACTGCAACGGCAACGAGCGGCTGCGTCACGGTCGCCCCGTTGGAAGGGAGCGAAGGGATCGCGCCGGTCAACAGGGCTGTGGAAGCATGGTACGAGCAGACCATTGCCGAACGAGATGTCTCCTCGCTCAGGCAACAGCTCGCTTCGGTGATCAAAAGAGCAGCGGCCCGTGTCGAGCGCAGGCTCGATGCAGTGTCCGGAGATGTGGCCGGAGCGGAGCGGGGAGACGACTACCGCGTGGCCGGCGATCTGCTGCTCGCGAACAAGCACCGGATAACGAAAGGGCAGGAACATGCAGAGCTTCCCGGCTATGATGGCAAGCCGGTGTCCATTCCCCTTGACCCGGCGCGGTCACCCGCGGAGAATGCCAGCCGGTATTTCCAGCGGTATAAGAAGGCCAAGGCCGGGCTTGCGATGATGCGGGAGCGGCTCGCGGAGGCACGCGAAGAGACAGCGTTCCTCAGGACCGTGCGCGAGGACCTGGAGGCTGCCGAAGACCGGGAGGAGCTGCTTGCAGTCCGGTCCCTGCTGGCGCAGCGAGGGTATGTCCGGGATGCTGCAGGGAGGACCGCGGGAACGCGCGCCGCGGCTTCGCCGCCCTTCCGGACGATCGAACATGAAGGGTGGCACATCCTGGTGGGGAAGAGCTCCGCAGGCAACGATTATATCACCATGAAGCTTGCCCGCCCTGATGACCTGTGGCTTCACGCCGAAGGCATGCCGGGCTCCCATGTGGTCGTGAGGAACCCGGGCAAGCGGGACATCCCTGAGGGGGTCCTCAGAAAGGCGGCCTCCCTGGCTGCCTACTACAGTAAAGGGAAGAGCTCCGCAAAGGTCCCTGTGGCGTACACCCGGGCGGCGCTGGTGAAGAAGCCGAAGGGGGCAGCTCAGGGCACGGTGGTACTTACCGGGAGGAGGACCATCATGGCCGTGCCGGAGCCCGACTAAGGTTGCGGATTGTTTCTTGACAAGGTCTTCCCATCTGCCTATAATTGCCCATATTTATTTGTGCTTCGGGACCTCCATGGAAACCATAGACCTGCTGAAAAAGAACCTGCTCTTCAAAGGCTGCACCCATGATGACTTCGAGCTTCTCACGGGTCTGTTCGTGGAGCGCAAGGTGAACGCCAACACGACTATTTTCAGCGAAAAGATGCCGGGCGAGGCCCTGTATATCATCAAGAGCGGCGAAGTCAAGATATCGCTCATGGCAGGCGAAGGCGAGGAGGTCGGCCTGTTGCAGCTCGGCCAGGGCGATTTCTTCGGCGAGATCGCCCTGATCCAGGAATCGAGCCGTGCCGTCACCGCGCGGTCGGATACCGTCACCGAGCTCGTCATGCTGAGCCGGAAGGATTTTCTCGCGCTCATGGACCTCGACCCGCGGGTCGCGGCAAAGGTCACCCTCTCCATCGCCCGGCTCCTCGCGATGCGCGTCAAAGCATACAGCACCAAGCTCCGGGAACTCCTCCTTTCATGATCCTGGCCGGGATCGATATCGGCACGAACACCATCCGACTGCTGGTGGCAGCAACCAGCGACTCCTCACATCAGGAACTTTATTCAGGCAGGACCATCACCCGCCTCGGGCAGGGCCTCGACCGCACCGGAGCGCTCGCTCCTGATGCGCAGGAGCGGACCTTCAAAGCCCTCGAGGAGTTTGCCGCGATCATCGCTCGCCATTCCGTCGAACGCACGTCGGCCGTCGGGACCAGCGCGCTCCGGAACGCCGCGAACGCCGCGGAGTTCATAACAGGGGCAAAGCAGCGCGCCGGGATCGATATCACGGTCATCAGCGGCGAGGAAGAGGCGCAGCTTACGCTCAGGGGCGTTCGTCGCGCCCTATCACATGGCAGCAGCACCGGGGCGGATCCCCTTGCATCTGCCCTGGTGATCGATATCGGCGGCGGAAGCACCGAGATCATCTTGACCCGCCAGGGCGGCATCGCATCCATGGAGAGCCTGCCGCTGGGCGCCGTGTATCTTACCGAACGCTTCATTCATCACGATCCCCCGACAGAAGACGAATTGGACGACCTCCGAACGGCCGTCACACGGGAACTCGATGCTCTTCATGCAAAGAACATCCGTCCTGCCTCCCTCAATACCTGCGCGGGTACGGCAGGCACGGTAACGACCCTCGCCGCCATGGACCAGAAGCTCAAGGAATATGATCCCGACAGGATAAACGGATATGTACTGTCGAGATCATCCCTCGACAGCATGGTGGCCATGCTGTCCGTGACCACGCTGGACGTAAGACGAAGGATCGCAGGCCTCGAGCACGGCCGTGAAGATATCATCCTGGCCGGCGCCATCATCGCCCAGGAGATCATGAAGCGTTGCGGGACCCCGGAGATGCTGGTGAGCGACTGGGGCTTGCGGGAGGGGATCGTGTTCGACCTGTACGAGAAGTTGAGAAAAACCAAAGCAAGTTAGCTTCTGCCACAGAGGCACAGAGGCCACAGAGAAGAACGGCTTAAAGCCGAGCGCTATGACCTAGGGTCAAAAGCCGCATCACCGGAATAGACACAGAGGGGAACGGATGGAATATAGCGATACATCTCAATCTCTCATGGGTTCCTCTGTGTACTCTGTGTCTCTGTGGCGAAAATGTCCTGATTTCATAGTATAATTAATCATCAGAGGACCTTCTCAATGCCCGATGCACGCATACTCATCATGGACGATGAAGCACAGGAGCGCCACAGGATCGGCGCGTTCCTGAAACAGAAAGGCTACGAGGTCACGGCCCTGGCGAACGTGCCCGAGGCCATGACGGCCATGCAGCGCGAGCGTTACGACGTGTTCCTGACGGACTGCAACATTCCAGGCGTGGATGCGCTCCGGACATCGGGCGAGGCCCGGAAGATCAATCCCGACATGGCGGTCATCATCATGACCTCCTTCGGCACCATCGAGACCGCGGTCAAGGCCATCAGGGCCGGCGCCTACGACTACCTGCCCAAACCCATCGATCTGGAGCAGCTCGTGGTGCTCATCAACCGCATCTCTGAACGCCAGAACCTCCTGCGGGAGAATGCTTCGCTCCGGGAGCAGCTCCGGGAGCGTTACACGTTCGAGCAGATCACCAGCACCAGCCATGCCATGGAAGAGGTCATGAACCTCGTGGGACGGGTCGCGTCGAGCAATGCCACCGTGCTCCTGCGGGGGGAGAGCGGCACCGGCAAGGA
>JAFNGD010000285.1 GCA_017885365.1 Nitrospirota bacterium | reverse complement strand
AGAACGCCTACCAGCGGCCCATGCGTATCTATCCGGCGCCGCACTATGCCATGGGCGGACTGTGGGTGGACTACAACTTGGAAAGCAACATCCCCGGCCTCTTCGTCCTGGGCGAGGCGAACTTCTCGGACCACGGCGCGAACCGCCTCGGCGCGAGCGCACTGATGCAGGGACTCGCCGACGGGTACTTCATCATCTCCTATACCATCGCGAACTATCTGGCAAAGACCGTTCCGGCATCGGTGACCGCAGATCACGCTGAGTTCGGGAACTCGCGGGACGAGGTCGCAGCAGTCACGAAGAAACTGCTCGGCATCAATGGCAAGAGGACGGTGTCCGAGTTCCATCGCGAGCTGGGCAAGCTCATGTGGGAGAACGTGGGCATGGCCCGGAGCGAGAAGGGCCTGAAGGAGACGATCAGCCGCATACCGGCGATACGCGCCGAGTTCTGGGAGAACGTGAAAGTGACGGGAAGCGGGGCGGAACTCAATCAGGAGCTCGAAAAAGCCGGCCGCGTGGCCGATTACCTCGAGTTCAGCGAGCTCATGGCGCGGGACGCCCTGCACCGGAACGAGTCCTGCGGCGGCCACTTCCGCGTCGAGTACGAGATGCCCGACGGCGAAGCCAAGCGGGACGACGAGCACTTCTGCTATGTAGCGGCCTGGGAGTACAAGGGCGTTGACAAGGCGCCGGAGCTGCACAAGGAGCCGCTCGCGTTCGAGAGCGTGAAACTGGCAGTTCGCAGCTATAAATAGCAAAATCTACCACGGAGACACGGAGTCACGGAGAACAGCCGATCCAGGTCTTATGCTTTGATGTCAGAAGATGAATTCAGGTCCTAGCTTACTCCGTGTCTCAGTGCCTCCGTGATGAAAAGGTTTTTCATTAATGTCTCATTGAGGTTCTTATGGATCTAACCTTATACGTCTGGCGCCAGAAGGGGCCGAAGGAAAAAGGCCGGCTCGTCCAATACGAGGCGCGGGACATCTCGCCCGACATGTCGTTCCTCGAGATGCTTGACGTGGTGAACGAGGGCCTCGTCAGGAAGGGCGAGGACCCCATCGCCTTCGACCATGACTGCCGCGAAGGCATCTGCGGCATGTGCGCACAGGTCATCAACGGCATCCCGCAGGGACCGCAGAAGAAGACAACGGTCTGCCAGCTCCATATGCGCCATTTCAAGGACGACGACACCATCTATGTGGAGCCGCTGCGCGCACGCGCCTTCCCGGTGATCAAGGACCTGGTCGTGGACCGGGGCTCGCTTGACAAGGTAATCCAGTCGGGAGGCTATGTCTCGGTCCACACCGGAGGCGTGCCCGACGGGAACGCTATCCTTGTCCCGAAGGCGGACGCGGATACGGCCATGGACGCCGCCGAATGCATCGGCTGCGGCGCCTGCGTGGCCGCCTGTCCCAACGGGTCAGCCATGCTCTTCACGGCCGCCAAGGTGACCCAGCTGGCATCCCTGCCCCAAGGCAAAGTCGAGGCGGGCCGGCGCGTCTGCGCCATGACGGAAGAGATGCTCGAACAAGGCTTCGGCAATTGCGGCAACCATTATGAATGCGAGGCCGCCTGCCCCAAGGGCATCAAGGTCCGGTTCATCGCGAAGCTGAACCGCGAATTCATCAAAGCGCACATGAAATAAACCTGGAGTTTGAGATTGCATTTTTTCCGACCCCATGGTATTACTGAATCTCATTTAGCTATTAGCATTGCTAATATCACAAGGAGGTTGTCATGAAACAGCTTTCGCTCGCAACAGTTTTTCTGTTCCTCTTCAGCATCTGCGCCATGCCGGTCCTGGCCGCGGACACCTTCGACCTCGTCATTCCCCTCCCGCTCACGGGCAAGCCGGCCAAGTTCGGCGAGATCATGAAGCGGTCCTACGAAATGGCCGCCGAGGAGATCAACGCCAAGGGCGGCGTGAAGGGCAAGAAGATCGCCCTCTCCTTCGAGGATTCTACTGGCAAGCCCGAAACGGCGCGCGCCATCGTCGAAAAACTGATCGACTCGAAGAAGCAGCCGATCATCGTCGGTGAGTACACCTCGTCGTGCGCGAAGGCCGTGGCCTCCGTGGCTGAGGAGCGCAAGACCCCCTACCTCGTCGTGGCCAGCGCCGACGACGACATTACCCAGAAGAACTACAAGTACGTGTTTCGCCAAAACCAGGTGAACGCCCATTACGGTGACGCGGTCGTCGATTTTCTGAAGACCGTCGTGAAACCCAAGACCATCGCCATCCTCTTCGAAAGCTCGGCCTTCGGCACCTCGGGCGCCGATGCCATGGAGAAGGACGCCGGCCCGATCGGCGCGAAGGTCGTCTTGAAGGAGAAGTTCGAAACCGGCGCCATCGATTTCAAGCCGCTCCTGTCCAAGGTGAAGGCAGCGCAGCCCGACGTTATCTACACCGTCGCCTATGCCAACGAGGCCCAGCTCATCATGAAGCAGGCCAAGGAGCTGCGCATCGACGCCAAGCTGTACACGGGCGGGGCCGCCGGGTTCGCGATCCCCGAGTTCATCAAGGGCGCCCAGGATGCCGCCGAGTACGTCATCAGCGCCACGCTCTGGACCCCGCAGCTCAAATACCCCGGCGCCAAGGAGTTCGCAGACAAGTATAAGGCCAAGCACGGCGACTATCCGTCCTACCACGGCGCCTCTGCCTACGCAGCGCTCTTCGTGACCGCCGACGCCCTGAACCGTGCGAAGGATTGGACACCCGACGCGATCCGCGACGCCCTCAAGGCCACGAACCTCAAGACCGCCTACGGCCCGGTCAAGTTCGAGGACAGGGAAGGCTATCAGAACCAGAATTTCCACGAGACCCTGGCCATCCAGGTGCAGAAGGGCGAGTTCGAGACCGTCTGGCCCAAGTCCCATGCCAGCAAGCCCTACGTGTATCCGGTGCCGTCGTGGAAAGAGAGAAAGTAACTTCATAGCGGATTTCGGATTGTAGATTGCGGATTCAACCCGCAGGCCGAACCCCAATCCGAAATCCGCATTCCGCAATCCGCAATTAAAGGGCTTTCATGTCTTCTGTCCAACTCGAGGTCCTGCTCCAGACGCTCATATCCGGCATCCTGCTCGGCGGGCTCTATGCGCTGATCGCCCTCGGTATGACCATTATCATGGGCGTCATGAAGATCATCAACCTCGCCCACGGTGAGCTGATGATGGTGGGCATGTATATCGCCTTCGTCCTCTTTTCCTGGCTCCATATCGATCCCTATCTCTCCGTCTTCATCGCTGCGCCGGCCCTCTTCCTGCTTGGAGTCGGTCTCCAGAAATACCTCATCAATCCCGTCATGAAGGTGGACTCCATCCTGCCGGAGAACCAGGTGATCCTGACCGTCGGGATCGGCATGGTGCTGGCGAACCTCGCCACGATCATCTTCCAGTCCGACTACCGCCAGACGCCGGTCACCTACGGCACCAAGGCTTGGTACCTGCGCGACTATTGGAAGGACGCGCCCGTGGACATCTCCCTGTCCATGCCCTGGACCGTCTCCTTCACCATGGCCCTCCTGATCACCGGAGGTCTCTGGTTCTTCCTGACCAAGACGGACACGGGCAAGTCCATCCGCGCAACGGCGCAGGACCTGGACGCCGCCCAGCTCATGGGCGTCAACGTGGAACGCATGCGCGTCCTCACCTTCGGTCTCGGGTCGTCCCTGGTCGGCGCGGCCGGCTGCCTCTTCATCCCGATCTACTACATCTATCCCGATATCGGCGGCCAGTTCACGCTCATCTC
>JAFNGD010000284.1 GCA_017885365.1 Nitrospirota bacterium | reverse complement strand
ACCTCAACTCGATCCGTGAGCAGATCATGCCCCAGGTGGAGCGGTATCTCGCCGAAGCACGCGAGCGGGATGAGTTGTACACCCAGCACAAGGAGACGGGGAAAAAACTTCGTCTGACCTTAGCACTCTGGGCGCGGTCCCACCGGAACCTCGCCGCGGGCATCCCGGTGCCTCCGGAGATCGACCTCTACAGTGTCATGTTGGGTTCTATCAAGAAGTTCTCGCCGGTACCAGTGCCGTAGGGAGGGAACAGGCACGTCAGGGGATAGCGCCGAAGGCGGGAATGTCGGAAAGGGAACGGACTCAATTGTTAATAGCATTGTTCATCAAATAGAACAAAGGAGGGCATGCACATGAAGAAGCATCTTCACTTAGGTATTGCCGTTCTCGCGGCGGGGATCATCGCGAGCGGTTGCGTCAGCACCGGCACATTCGAAAAGATGGAGGCTGACAAGAATGGGGAGATCGCGACGCTGCAACAGCAGAAGGCCGCTCTGGAAGGCCAGAAGAAGACCCTGGAAGAGCAAAAGAGCAAGTTGGAGCAGGACAACGCAGTGCTGAATCAGCAGGGCGCGACGCTGGAGCAGAAGAACAGGGCTGCGGAGCAGGAGAAGGCCGCACTGCTTGCGGCAAGCCAGCAGCGGCAGCAGCAGTACGAACAGCTGGTGCAGGGACTGTCGAAGGAAGTGGAGAAGGGCCAGCTCCAGGTGCGGCAGTACCAGAACATGCTGGCAGTGGACCTGGCGGAGAAGATATTCTTCGACTCCGGCCGGGCGGCGTTGAAAAAAGAGGGCAAAGAGGTCTTGAAGAAGGTCGCTGCGGCCCTCAAGGGCTATGAGAACAAGATCATCCGGGTCGTAGGGCATACGGACAACGTGCCGTTGGCCAAGTCCCTGCAGGGTATGTTCCCGACGAACTGGGAACTTTCGGTCGCCCGGGCTACCACGGTCGTACGGTTCCTGCAGGATTCCGGCATCCCGCCCGAGCGGATGATACCGTCCGGACGGGGTGAATACGAGCCCGTGGCTTCGAACGACACGCCGGAAGGCCGCCAGAAGAACCGCCGCATCGAGATCATGCTCATCGACAAGAGCCTGATGGGAGAGATGACAAAGCCGGCCAACTGATAGGTGAACAGCAAGCGCGACAGCGATATCGGCACAGGCACGTGCTTCGTCGATCATGGAGAAGGGCCCGTGAGAACGCTGTCGTGCTTTTAGCTGCGGGAATTGACCCCGCTGCCGGAGGCACGTCGGCGGCAGCGGAAGCAGGGGTCGCACCCTGGATAGGTCGCCCGGGCGATGGGTCTGTGGCATCGAGATCGAAGGCCCCGATGACGATGCCGGTATCCGGGAGCATAAGAAGTACCGGTCAGAATGCGATGGCGAAGATGATCTCCGGGTACGTGTCGCTGCAGGAATGGTAGACCTTTTCATCGCAGGAGAGATATTTCTCATAGACCGCGCCAGCGCCGAAGTAACTGCCCTGGCCGGACACAAAGTAGATGCCGGCCCGGCCGCCGGTGGAATTGAGGTCCTTATAGTTATCGATCGTCGTCCACCGGTAGAAGGCACCGACGTAAGGCCTCATCGCGCTGTTGGTGGGCAGGACGTAGCGGACCGCCGGGCTGATCTTATTGATGTGAGGGCTCGCGCCGGACCAGGACTCGCCGTCCAGGCCGAGCTCAAGGCCCTTCGCGACGAAATAGCCGAACCCGACGCCCACGATGAGGTAGGATTCGTCGAAGGCATACCCGTTCCCCACAAGGACCGAGAGCCGCATGCTGCCGTCGGCGAAGGGGTCCCGGCCTGCCGCGTCGGCAGGGGGCGTAGTGCAGAAGAGCAGAGATGCGAGTGCTGCGAGCAATGCAATGGTCCGGATCGTGTTCATAACCATAAGCGTGTACCTCCCGGAAAGAAAGTTCTCATCATCTATTGCTTCCGTTATCTGACCGCCGTGTTTCGATCTCCAGGCTGACCAGCCGGGCGAGCAGGACCGCCGGGTAGAGCTGGCCTATGAGCGCTTCCAGCATGACGAGGGAGCGAACAAAGGGATGGACCGGGCTGATGTCGCCGAACCCGACGGTGGTCAATGTCACGATGCTGAAATAGTAGAACGTCTCGGTGTACGCGACGGCAGCGCCGGACCTGCCTCCGGGCATGGTGAACGCTCCCGGCGCCAGTTTCTCGATGAGGCCATAGAGGAATGCGAAGAGCATTGCGATGAGGAGATAGAGGGCGATCGCCCCGCGGATCCGGTGGGCGGACACCGGTCCTGACCGGGAAACCTGAAGAAAGACCACGAACACGAGGGCAAACAAAGCGAGGAAGGTGAGCAGCGAATCGCCGGCACTCAGCCAGGAAACGTCCCAAAAGAGCGCCGCGGTCTTGAACAGGAAGCCACCGGCGACCAGGACGGTCCCGAACCATCGAACGGCTCTTCGCCTCGCGAGCGCCAGGAGGCCAGCCAGCAGCGCAAGGGAGAGGAGAAGGGAACTGATGTATACGAACGCATGACCGATGAACGTCGCCGGGGTCAGGACAAAAAAGTGGATCACCAGCAGAATGAGCATGAACGTCAGGCTTCGCTCTTCGGTCCAGAACCCGAGGACCTGATGGAAAGCACGTCCTGTGCTGTGTTCGCGATCCGTCATGGTGAGTGACATCGGGTCTTTCTCCTGCGGCAGGTTCAGTGGCTGAAGTTTACCACCGGAGAGGGATGCCGTCAACCTGATCCTGATCTTCATTCTATCAAACATGTCCTCCTGTGGTATGCTTTGGCCAGCGACGAAAAGC
>JAFNGD010000283.1:5063-6531 GCA_017885365.1 Nitrospirota bacterium | reverse complement strand
TGTCAGATTTTGCCCTTGGTCGAGAGCACGCCCTTGATGCGGGGGTCGATGCTGGTGGCCTGGTCCAGGGCGCGTCCGAAGGCCTTGAAGATGCCTTCGAGCATGTGGTGGACGTCGCGGCCGTAGAGGAGGTTGATATGGAGGTTCATGCCCGCGTGGTTCGCCACGGAGCGGAAGAAGTCCTCGGCAAGCCCCGGATCGAAGTCCTTGAGCTTGTACTTCTTCGGCAGGTCCAGATTGTACACGAGATAGGGCCTGCCCGAGAGGTCCATTACCACCTCGGCGAGCGTCTCGTCCATGGGCACGGTCGCCTCGCCGTACCGCCGGATCCCCTTGCTGTCGCCCAGCGCTTTCTTGAGCGCCTGGCCGAAGGCTATGCCCAGGTCTTCCACCGTGTGGTGGTCGTCGATGTGCGTGTCGCCCTTTGCCTTGATCGTGAGGTCGAAGAACCCGTGCTTCGCGATGTGCGAGAACATGTGGTCCATGAACGGAACGCCGCACCCGATGCTGTAGACGCCAGTGCCGTCCAGGTTCAGGGAGATCTTGATGTCTGTTTCCTTGGTCTTTCGTTCGATCGTCGCTTTGCGGGGCATGAACTGCTCCTTTTTGACACTGATCTACACTGATAGCGGCTATGATAAAAGCGGATAGATCATGTAGGGGCAACCCTATGTGGTTGCCCTGAATAAAGGGCGGCCACGCAGGGCCGCCCCTACAAATATTTAAATCCGCGCTCGCCTAGAGGCGCCTACTTCTGGTATCTGTGTCAAAAAATTTGCTTCAGAGTCTTCAGGAATTCCTGGTTCTCCGCCGGGGTTCCGATGGTCACGCGCAGGCAATTCTTGAGAGGGCCGGGCCGGTCCAGGTTCTTGACCAGGATGCCGCGTTTCTTGAGCGCCTGGAACACCTTTGTGGCGTCCTTTTCCACCCACAGCAGAATGAAGTTCGTTTCCGTGGGGAAGGGCGTCACCCCGGGCATCCGGAGGAGTGCATTATAGAGTTTGCGGCGTTCCGAAATCAACAGGGAAATCTGCTGGTCCAGCGTCTTGCCGTGCTTGAGGGCAACCAGCGCGACTGCCTGGGACAGCGTGTTGATGTTGTAGGGCAGCCTGATCTTGTTCAGCTCAGCGACGATCTCCTTCGACGCGGTGAGCACTCCGACGCGGAGGCCCGCCAGACCGATCTTCGAGAGCGTCCGGAGGATGATCATGTTAGGGTGCTTGTTCAGATAGGGCAGGAACGATTTCCCCGAAAAGCTATAGTACGCTTCGTCGATCACCACGACGGCTTTGACATTTTCAAGGACCTTTCTCACTGCCGCAGGGGAGAACCGGTTCCCTGTGGGATTGTTGGGGCAGGCGAGGAAAATGACCTTCGCCTTCGACCGCTTTGCCGCTTTGATGACCGCGTCGGTGTCCAGATCGAACTCGTTCGTCAGCGGCACGGTGACCACATCCTGGGACAGCGC
>JAFNGD010000283.1:0-5010 GCA_017885365.1 Nitrospirota bacterium | reverse complement strand
TTCTCCATGGCGTCGAGCTTGACGCGCACGGGCGTCTCGTCGATGTGATAGGCAGCGAGGCCGCGGATGGTGGGCTTGACCAGCGTGATGATGTCCTTGCTTTTGCTCGATTTTGTCTTCATTTTCCGATAATATACAGGAAAGGATATGCCGGTACAAGGGGAAAATGGGCGCAGCAATACGGAATCCAGGAGCGAGCGCATTCCCCGCAGCGTACTGCGGGGTTAGCGAGCGATTAGNNCTTGCTGCAGGGAACTTCAATGCGGAGTGCGGGATGCGGAATGAACGGCGAGATGTTCGGATGGCCTTGAAAAGGTTGTTTGCGTGCGGTCTCCTCGTGGTTCTGTTCCTGGATGCCTCTGTTGTTGCCGCGGACTTCCGCTTCTCGCCCCGGCCGAACAAGGCGAACCTCATCCAGTGGCGGGAGTGGTCCCCCCAGATGCTGGACGAGGCGCGGAAGCAGGAACGCCTCATTGTGCTCTCGCTCAGCGCGGTGTGGTGCCACTGGTGCCATGTGATGGACGAGACGACCTATTCCGACGAGACCATCATCAACCTTATCAATGAAAAGTTCATTCCCGTCCGCGTGGACGCGGATATGAGGCCGGACATCGACAGCCTGTACAATCAGGGCGGCTGGCCGAGCACGGCCATTCTGACGCCCGAGGGCGAGGTCATCGACGGCGGCAACTACTTCCCGCCCGATGAGATGAAGGAGCGCCTAGACCGGGCACACTCTCTCTTCACGACGGACCGCGACAAGATCACGAAGCGGATGGAGGAGATCAAACAGCGCCGGCAGTTCATGCAGCGGGGTATGACCATCACGCCGAACAGGGATGAAATTGCCGGCATCGCCGATATCCTGAAAGACACCTTCGATGGAACATACGGGGGATTCGGGTCCGGCCAGAAGTTCCCGAATCCCGACGCCATGGACTTCCTGCTCTCGGTCCATGCGAGGACCAGGGACCCGGCGCTGAAGAAGATCGTGACCACGACCCTGGACCACATGGCGCAGGGTGAGATCTATGATCGCGTCGAGGGAGGGTTCTTCCGCTACGCGACGAAGCCGGACTGGACGGAGCCGCACTACGAGAAGATGCTCGAGGTGAACGCCGGGCTCATCAGGTCCTACGCGAACGCCTATCGTGCATTCGGAATGGAGCGGTACAAGCACGTCGTGAGGGATTGCGTCCGGTATGTGCAGGACAACCTGTATGATGAACGGACAGGCGCGCTCTTCGGCAGCCAGGACGCCGACGAGCCCTATTACCGGAAGCAAAAGAGAAACAAGCTTGCAAAGCCCTCCGTTGACCGGACCGTCTACGCCGATTCGGCCTCGCTCATGGTCAGCGCACTTGCCGCGGCAGGGGAGTCGACGGGCGAGCAGCAGTATCTCCGGATGGCGGCGAAGGCCGCGGACTTTATCATCAAGGACCTGTACCGACCCACGGATGGTCTCTTCCATTCGCTTCGGGACGGCAAGGCCTCGCTTCCCGGACAGCTGAACGACCTTGCCCTGTTCGGCTCGGCCCAGCTCGACCTGTACGGCGCCACCGGCGAGCGCCGCTATCTCGACCGGGCGGGAAGGATCAGCCAGACCCTCACGAGCAAGTTCTATGACGCTCAGACCAGGCAGTTCCGGTCCTCGCTCATTCCCATTGGCGTGACACCGATCACGCCGGGGATCCTCGCCGACATGAATGATGCTATGGCGAACTACCGGGCTGCGCGCTTACTCGCACGGTTCACGTATCATTCACGGGACCGGAAAGGGAAGGAGCTCGTGGACGCGGTCCTGACGACCTTTTCGGCCAACTATCGAAACTTTACGCCCCAGATGCCATCCTACGGCATAGCGCTGCAGTGGGCCACGAACGAGCCCATGGAGGTTCTGGTGCTTGCAGATGGCGGCCGAATGAGGGAGTACCTCGCTGCCATCAACAAGGTCTATGTTCCCGAGAAGGTGGTCCGGGTCCTGTCGCTGTCCGAAGATAAAGAAGAGATCAAGAGCTACGGCTATAAGGCACGGGAGTCGGTGTATCTCTGCGCCGGGAAGCGGTGTTCCAAACCGATCAAAGACCCGGGAAAGCTGAAGGAAGAGCTGAAGAACTTCCTGGAGCAAGCCGGGGGAAAGTGACCGGGAGGGTCGCGAAGACTCCGGTGCAAAACGATAGCGGGAGAGAAGAAAAGGGCGGCCGGCTAGGCCGCCCGATCATTTTTCAGCGCAAGCAGCTCACTTGTTCATGAGTCCCTGGATCTCCCGATGGTAGCCGAGGTACCGGTCCAGGGTGACCTGGTTCTTGCCATACTTGGTATAGGCGCGGAGGATCTCTTCGAAATTATCCTCTGCTTCCCGCTCCGACCGCACCGTTACGATCCCGTCATGGATGATGTCCACGAGCCGGTCTGCGTAGATGATGATGCGCTCCTCGATCCGTCTCAGCGTGTAATCCTTGACGGGCAGGCCGAGCTCGCGGGCCTCCGGCTCGGTAAGCCCGCCCCGGATATGCTTTTCCATGATGGCAGTGATTGCTTCTGGCAGACCGATCTTCTTCCCGATCTCCGCGCCGATCTTGCCGTGTTCCATCTCATGGGTTTTTGCCTTACCGAAGTCGTGGAACAACCCGCCCCTGCCTACAAGCTCCTGGTCGATGTCGTTCCCGCCGATCCGGCGGGCTGTCTCGAGCGCTTTTTCTGCAACCTTGACGCTGTGCGCGATGTCTTCTTCGGAGACGCCGGAGCTCTTGAGCAGCGCGATATCCTCGCGGTCGATCACATAGTTCATGCGGGGTTCCTTTCCAGTCTCACGTTCATGACAAATACCGGCACCGCAAGGACAAGAAGCGCGGCCATGGACCAGAACGCGTGGAGATAATCATAGCGGGCGATGAGAAAGCCTGCAAGGATCGGCCCGGATGCATGGCCGATGTCGAAGATCGTGCCGAAAGTTCCCATGGCCGTGCCGAAATGTTTCTCCTTGCAGAGGTCCGCGACCAACGCCGCACCGGATGAGGTGACAACGGCCTCACCCAGGCCGAAAAACGCCGCGGCTATCATCAACAACGTGAAGTTTGTCAACATCGGGATCGCCCCGAAGGAAACGGCGCAGATCAAAAGACCGGTCACGATAAGCGCAGTCCTTCCGTACTTATCCGATGTCTTGCCCATGACCGGTTTTGACAAAATGGTCGTGACAACCTGAACGCCCCACAGGATGCCTGCCTGAAATTCATTCAACCCCGCTACTTTCACGGCATAAATCGGCAGAAATGCCTCCAGGGCCCCTACAGCCATATTCTGCATGCCTTCCATGACCGAGGTAATGACAACACGCTTGTCGCTTCCGACCTCCTTGATGCCTGAAACGAAACGCTTGAACGCTTCGGCGAGGCTTGCGCCGTCATGATCCGTCTTCCCGTCCCTGAGGAGGCCGAGCGACAGGACCAGCGACATCATCCCGGTGATCCCGCTCAGGAGATAGGCATAATGGAACTCCTTGAGCGAAGGATCGGCTGCACCGGCCGCGCTATGGAGGATGAATCCGCCCAGCGGCGCTCCGAGCAGGTTTCCGATGATAGTAATGGAAGAGAACCAGGAAAGCATCTCTCCTTTTTTCGCTCCCGCGACATCGGCGACAACCGCCATGGATACCGGGCCGTATATTGCCGTCGCAAGGCCGTGAATGAACCGAATGATGATCAGCGGCGTGTAGCTCTCCACCCAGAGGTACGCAAAGGGCGTGAAGGCGAAAAAGACGAGGCCGATCAGCATGGTCCTCTTCCTGCCGATGATGTCCGAGAGCGCGCCGGCGGGGAGCTTGAAGAATATCCCTGTTACGGTCGATATTCCGACGGCGAAACCGATCGCTTCCGGTCCTGCACCGAGGTAAAGAGCGAAGAGGGGAAGCACCGGGCTTCTCGCCAGGGCATAGGAGAGCCGGGCGAAGAAGCCCACGGTGCAGAGCGCGGTGAAGGGGGACAGGAGTTTTATCATTGGATTTCCTTCATCGGGAAAAGGCACCCCACCGGACCTCCCCTTGTAAAGGGGAGGAAGAGCCTATAACCCCTCGATTACTAAGCCCCCTCTCCCTTTTTCCCTCTCCCTCAAGGGGAGAGGGGCAGGGGTGAGGGTCATCGCGATAGGGGTAGGGGAGGTGCTTTTGCCTGAAGTCCATGACTGCTCCAGTATTTAATGCTTTGCCGGGGCCTGACGGTCGAAATAGATACTCTTGCCGCCGATGCTGATCGGAATTCCCATTGCAACTTCAGCCTGGATCAATCCCAGCGCACGGGCAGCAGCTCCGACGCGCTGCTGCACCCGGTTGTCCACGTTGTGTATGCTCGCGGTCTTGGCTGCCGATGATAATGCCACGCCGATGTCCATCATCCGCATGACGCAGTGCGGTCCGGTATATCCCATTTCCTTTGCCTTCATCTGTTTGTTCTTGGTGAACTCCGCGCAAGTGGGATACCCGCAAGCCCCGCAGTCATATCCCGCGGTCACGGGCTTGGCCAGGCCGATCAGCAGGAGCGCCTGTGAGTTCTCGATATTCGATGCATCCCTGTTCCAGAAGGCCTCGTTCGTGCTCTTCGGCGCGTACTCTTTCATCGCAGTGGCGATCTTCTTAAGGTCCTCGTCCTTCGTGATGACCACGATCTCGAGGAAATCCTTGCCACCTGCCTTGGGCGCGGTCCTTGCCGATGCCGCCATAAATTGAACTGCCATTTCAGCAACCTGTTTCATGGTAATTCTCCTTTCAAACAAATATTTTCCAAACATATCCCGCGGCTGCGGAGCCGATGATCACCGGGACCATGCCCCAGTTGAACCGCTGCATGCCGATGAAAGCAACGAGAGAAGCAGCGAGCGCGTACCAGTCGAAGCCTCCCGTATCGGGAACCAAAGTATGATGGGTGAAGATCACAGCAAGGTTCAGCACGACGCCGACGACCGATGCAGTGATAGCGGCTAGCGCGGTCCCGCGCTTTCTGTTCTTCCTGCGCG
>JAFNGD010000282.1 GCA_017885365.1 Nitrospirota bacterium | reverse complement strand
CGGGTGGCGGGATTGAAGTTCCCTGCAGCAGGCTGCAGGGAATCTTCGATCCTCAAGAAGGTGGTAATTTTTATTCTAATCGCTCGCTAACCCCGTAGCAAGCTACGGGGAATGCGCTCGCTCCTGGATTCACGAGGCAGTCGCCGTTCTCTGTGTCACGGGGAGCGTGACGAGGAAGGTCACGCCCCAGTCACGGTTGTTCATCGCGCGGATGGTCCCGCCATGCTGTTCGATGAGCCGTTTGGTGATGGCAAGTCCGAGCCCCGTCCCCTTGGCCTTGGTGGTGTAGAAGGGCTGGAAGATCTTGTCCACCAATTCCAGGTCCACGCCCTCACCGGTGTCCGAGACCGCTATCTGCAAGGCATGGGAAGCGGCATCGTAGGACGACCGGACCGTCACCATGCCGCCCTGGGGCATGGCCTCGGCGGCATTGACGATGAGGTTCATGAACACCTGCTGGAGCTGGAGCGGGTCGGCCATGATATCCCATATCCGGGGATCGAGGAACTTCACGATCTTGACCCCTTTCCCCTCCGTGGACAGGAACATGGGAAGACGCTGGGCGAGGTTGATCGTGGCCTCAAGAACGCTGTTCACGTCCACGGGCATGAACTGCGGCTTCGGCGGGCGGGCGAAGTTGAGCAGGCTCTTCAGGAGCGCCTCGATCTTCTTGATCTGTTCTATCGATTTCGTCAGCAGGGACCGGTCTTCAGCGGGAATGACCGCATCCGCGACAAGGACCTCCAGCGACGCCTTGACGCCGGCAAGGGGGTTCTTGATCTCATGGGCCAGCCCCCCGGACATCTCTCCCAGCAGGAAAAGCTGCTCGGCCCATTGCATATTCAGGTACTGCTCCTTGAGCGACGATGCCATTTCATTGAACGATTCGGCAACCTCGCCGTACTCGTCGTGAAGCTTCGGGATCCGGTAGTCCAGGTCGCCGCTCTTGAGGCGTCTGGTCGCCGTCAGGAGCTCCTTGACCGGCCTCGTGAAACGCTGCAGGAACACGACGGCCAGGACAAGGACCACCAGCGGGGCCGTGAACAGGAGGGTATAGAGGATCTGCCGCGTTCTCGTCACATCGGCGAAGGCGGCCAGGGTGCGTGCTTCGAGCTTCGGACTGGTCATCGAGGTGATGTTGCTCACGTCATTCAAGAGCTGCAGACCCAGCTGGTAGGCATTGTCCTGCTCCAGCTCCATCCGGGTCTTGTTCGCCCGCAGCGTAAAGACCCGGCTTATCGCGGTCTTGAAGGCCTCGACCTGCTCCCGGAGGGACACCAGCCGCTCCTGGACGGCGGGTTCGTGGTGGCATTCAAAGCAGTTGTTCACCGCGCTGCTCATGGACTGCATATGGTTAACGATCGCTTCGAGGCTGCGCTCGTACCGCGTGTTCTTGAGGTACAGGTCCGCCTGTGCCCGCTTGATCTCGAGCTGGAGGTGCTCCCTCAGGATCTCGATCTGATGGAGCCGGATAAGGTTAGCCGTCTTGTCCGAGGCGCTCTCTATAGTGGCGATGATGTAGAGCCCGCTCGCAAGGAAAATGAGGGAGAACAGGACAAGGCTTATGATGATCTTCTTCTTCATCAGTCGTTCAGATAATCGTAGGTGGCGAGGTTAAGGTTGCTGTCCCGCGCGTAATCATAGACCGCCCGGTAGTCGCTGTTCCTGGTCAGGATGAACCTCCGCGCGCCGAACGCCTTGAGCACGGTGGCGCCCTCCGGATCGCTGTCCATGGCCAGCAGCTCGTTCTGGAGACGGCTCTTCAGCGTTCCCTCCAGGCCTTTTCGCACCGCCAGGGCATTCTCCGGCACCGCGGGAGATTGGGCAAGCACGACCAGCTCTTCACTGACCCGCTTGTCGCTCTGCGCAAGACGGTCGAAGACCGTGTTCTTTGCAGCCCCGATGTCCGCTTTTTTGTTCAGAACGTCGTAGATGGCGTCCTCGTGGGTCCCGGTGAAATAGTATTCGCGGAGGAAGGTCCGGTAATTCTTTTTATGCTGTTGAAAATACGCCAGGGGAAGAAGATATCCGGCGGTGGTGGCCTTGTCTACGAACGCAAAGCGCTTGCCCTGCATCTGCTCCACGGAACCGATCCCGCTGTCCTTCCTGACGAAGATCAGACCGTAGTAGGTGGAGGCCCCGTCGAGCCCCTCCGGCCGGGCAAGGACGTCGACACCCAGCTTTTCATGGGCGAGGGCATAGGTGAAGCTGCCGAAGAATGCACCATCCATCTTGGCCGACTGGAAGTTGCTGATGATGTTCCCATAGCGGGAGAGTACGACGAGCTGGATCTCGATGCCGGTCTTGCGGGACAGGTATCGGGCGAGCGGTTCATAGCGATCCATCTGTTTGAAGAGGCTCTGTTCAGGAATAAGGCCGATGAGCAGCGGTTTCCCCCGGCTCGGCTCGGCCGCCGGCTTCGGAGCGGGCGGCTCCTCCGTCCTCCGGCAGCCAGCACCTGCAATGAGCAGGAGGAGCACGGTGAGCAGGAGGTACACCGACGGAGACCGCATCAGACGGGATTTCAGCATGGTGCAATATACTATAACCGATCACCGTCAATGTCAATGCACCATCCTTGCGCTTTTTCCCAGGCCTGGTGAACGCGGGACCGCACTTTTGTCCGGCGGTCCCGCCATCCGGCTCTCTGTGCCCGTCGTGAACACATTGAATCCAGGAGCGAGCGCAT
>JAFNGD010000281.1 GCA_017885365.1 Nitrospirota bacterium | reverse complement strand
GGCCCGGGCTTCGTGGAGAGCGCGCCCAGTTCCAGCGCGTTCAGGGCCCTGCGGGCGTCGCCGCCCGAGCGGGCGATGATGAACTCCCTCGCCTCATCGGTCAGGGTGACGCGCATCGCGCCGAGTCCCCGCTCCCTGTCCGCAAGCGCCCGCAGGATGATGGCGCGGATGTCCTCGTCCCTGAGCGGCTTGAACTCGAAGATCTGGGAGCGGGAGGAGAGCGCCGGGATGATGGCGAAAAAGGGGTTCTGCGTCGATGCGCCGATGAGGGTGATGTTCCCCCGCTCCACATCGGGCAGGAGCGCGTCCTGCTGGACGCGGGTGAACCGGTGGATCTCGTCGATGAAGAGAAGGATCCGCTTTCCGCTCCGTGCCCGCTCCTCGCCGGCCTCCTGCGCAACGCGCCGGATGTCGGCGACCCCGGCGGTGACGGCGTTCAGGGAAACGAAATGGGCCTGGCTCCGCTCGGCGATCAGGTGGGCGAGAGCGGTCTTGCCGGCGCCGGGCGGCCCGTAGAGGATGAGCGACATGAACCGGTCGGCCTCAATGGCCCTGCGGAGCAGCTTGCCCGGACCGAGGATGTGCTCCTGGCCGGCGAACTCGGAGAGATCGCGAGGCCGCATGCGCCATGCGAGCGGCGCCTGGAACGACGGTTCAGCGGTCTGGACAGGGATGGTTGGTGCGTGCTTCTTGATGCCCAAGGGGAACTTCGGGAAGGCTGGAAAAGCCCGTGACAGTGAAGGGACAAGAGCGGTTGATGCCGGAGAATAACTGCAGAACTAGGGAATGCTCACCGCGCAGGGTCCGGATGCAGCACGGCCGCGGATGCTGCTGTACAGGTCCGCTGTCGCGAAGCTCCGTCAACACATCCCTGCGAGAACACCGGTGGTACATGCCTGCGGTGTATGGTGGTATGATCGAAAATTCCCATGAAATTCATGCGTTTCTGCCGGCAAACTCAAGTCTTCTGCGGTACCGCTGAACCTGTTGTGATGAGTCTCTCGATGATCGGCGTTTCTGGTTCCGCTGTTGCCTGGTTTCACTATCAAAGCGCTGGAGCCTTCCTTACTTGACGCTCCTTTTTGCGCGTTTTACTCTGGTGAGGATCGCATTGCTGCCGGGACCGAGGTACCGGACCGAATAAGAGAAGTCCCCCACTATTGCCGTGCTGATAACTTGGACCTGGTGTGTACCAGGTGGGCGCCATAGGAAAAGTTAGGCTACCCAGTCTTGCCTGGGCGTGCTCACCCTTTCCCGGGGATAGCTCCCAATAAAATTATTTACGAGGCACAAGTTATATCAATCACGCACAATGCAGGGGACTGTTTTTTCTACGCTATATATACCAAAAAGCGTTCCAAATGGCAAGAGCATTCTGAAATGATGCTTGCGGCAGGGAACATATTATTATTAATTATCAACTAGTTGGCAAGAATGGAATCTGCCCGGCACGTTCAGAAAGGGTCATTTTCGCTCTGCCTCTCCCGTCAGTTCGATCAAACGGTCGAGCGAGGTCGTGGTCGACCTCCGGAAGGTATCGTGCTGGGACCGGAGACGGTTCAGTTCATCGGCGATATTGAGGGCCGCTAGGATCGCGATCTTGTA
Organism: Nitrospirota bacterium; assembly: GCA_017885365.1. The sequence continues at coordinate 1,040 of JAFNGD010000281.1, read as the reverse complement.
GCCGTCCGAGGTCCCGGTGCCCTTCTGCACTTCCTTCATCCGCGCGTCAACGAACGCCGCGAGGTCCCGGATATACTCAGGGTCGTTCCCCGCCTTGATGCTGTAGGTCTGGCCGAATATCTCTACCTGGATGCTTTCCATATTGTCACTATTGAAGATCCCCGCAGCAAGCTGCAGGGAATCTTCGACCTTCAAGGAAAAACCATTTTCGCGCAAAGCCGCAAAGGCGCAAAGAAAGGATAAGCCTCATAAGAGCGGTTGGCCAATAAAACAGAATGAAAAACAAGAAATTGATTTAAGATAACTGTATCGAGATACTGCGACTTTCCCAAGACGCTGTCGTTGTCTTTCTTGGCGTACTTTGCGGCTCAACGTGACCTTGGGCCATTGCGCGAGAAAGCCGTTCGCAGCAGCTTATTTACTTTTTTCTAGTTATTCCGCAATCCACACTCCGCAATCCGCAATGTCTTTTACAGCAGCGCCTCCACGAACTCCCGCGGATCGAAATCCTTCAGGTCCTCGATCCCCTCGCCGATGCCGACGAACTTCACGGGAAGGCCGAGCTCCTTGTTGATGGCGAACACGATGCCGCCCTTGGGCGTGCCGTCGAGCTTCGTTAGCACGATGCCGGTGATGCCGATGGCCTGATGGAACGTCTTCGCCTGGGCTAGCGCGTTCTGGCCCGTTGTGGCGTCGAGCACGAACAGCGTCTCATGCGGCGCCCCCGGCAGTTCCCGGGCGAGGATGCGCCGGACCTTCTTCAGCTCCTCCATGAGGTTCGACTTCGTATGGAGCCGGCCTGCCGTGTCCACGATCAGGACCTCCATGCCGCGGGCCTTCGCCGCTGCCAGCGCGTCGAACACCACCGCGCTCGGGTCAGCGCCTTCCTTGTGCTTGATCACCGGGACATTGTTCCGATCGCCCCAGACCACAAGCTGCTCAGCTGCCGCGGCCCGGAAGGTGTCCGCCGCTGCCAGCATGACCTTCTTCCCTTCCCGCTGCAGCCGGTGGGCCAGCTTGCCGATGGTCGTGGTCTTGCC
>JAFNGD010000280.1 GCA_017885365.1 Nitrospirota bacterium | reverse complement strand
ACATCGAGCGTCCGGATCACCACCTCGTCCGGCGCAGCCCGTTCAGCGACATCGCGGTAGGCCGTGTAGTGCTGTTCCTCGGTTGGCAGATTCTGCCGGTTCAGGAACAGGAACTCGGTCCGGTAGAGGCCGATCCCCATGCCGCCATGTTTGGCAACGGTTGCCACCTCCTCGGGGAGCTCGATGTTCCCCTGCAGATGGATCCGCTGGCCGTCGGGCGTCTCGGCGGGAAGATCGCGAATCTTGTCCAGCTCCTGCTCAAAGTACTTGTACCGCTGCTGCCGCCTGAGGTAGTCGAGGAACGTCTCCTCGTCGGGGTCCACGATCACGGTGCCGTGGTTCCCGTCGAGGATGACGACGTCGCCGGTCCGGACGGAGGCCGTGATCTTCTCAAGACCGGCCGCGGCGGGGATGCCCAGCGAGCGCGCCACGATGGCCGTATGGGACGTGCGGCTCCCGACATCGGTCGCGAAGCCCAGGACCTTCTCCTTCCGCATCAGGAGCGTGTCGGACGGCGCCAGGTCGTGAGCGATGATGATCGCCTCGTCGCGGATGTCAACCAGGCTTTCCTGCTTCCGCCCCACGAGGTTCCTCAGCACGCGCTCCGCCACCTGCTCCACGTCGTGCTTGCGTTCCCGGAGGTACTCGTCCTCCATGGCGTCGAACTTCAGGCCGATGTCCGCCACCGTTTCCGTCAACGCTGCCTCGGCCTTGAGCTTCTCTTCCCGGATCCGCTTTACGGTCCCTTCCACCAGCATCTTGTCCTCGAGCAGCATGATGTGCGTATCGAGGATGTGGCGATGGGCCTTCCCCAGGTCCTTGGTGACGCGCTTGCGGACGTCGTCAAGCTGGATCCGGGCCGATTCGATGGCGCGCTTGAACCGTACCACCTCGTCCTTCGCGGTGGAATCGCTGATCCGCTGCTGCTCCGCCACGACCACCTTGCGTCGGTCGAGCAGGTACGCCCTGCCGATGACGATGCCTGGCGACGCCCCGATCCCGTTGAATATCTTTTCGCTCATATTGTTGTACCGCTGTCAGCTATGAGCTATCAGCTGTCAGCTGCCTTTCCCTACTCTTTCTCTCCGAACTTGTCCTTGAACAGCTTCTCCATACCCTCCAGGGCACGGTCCTCGTCATCCCCCTCAGCAGTCACAAGGACGGTGGTCCCTCGGGCGGCGGCCATCATCATGATACCCATGATGCTCTTCCCGTCCACTTCGATGCCGTCCTTGCTCAGCAGGATCTTCGAGTTGAAACCGCTCGCGGCCTTCACGATCTGGGCGGCTGCGCGGGCGTGCAGGCCGAGCTTGTTCTCGATCAGCAGGTCCTTTTTCTTCATTACACGATCCCTCCCAGAGCACAGGCCAGGCACGCCGCGGCAAGGCCGATCATCAGGTTGACCGGCGTCGCGCCGATGCGGAGCAGGACGATCAACGCCAGCGTGAGCGCCAGTCCTCCCGCCGCCAGGACCGGCGAAGGAACGGCAACAGCAGGCTGGAAAGCCGGGCCCCAAACGGAGATGGTGCCGACGATGCACCCGACGATGGCAAGGGACAGGACCTTGTACCTCCGTGCCAGCCTGGTAAAGTTATATTGGGACATCAGCCCCACGACATCGCCTTGTGTCGAATAGCCGATGAACACGAGACTGAACCGCAATCCCACGTGCACGATATTATACAGGACAAGGAACAGGAGCGGTGCCCACCAGGCACCGGAAATCAGTACGGCGACCGCCGCCGCCGCGGCGAAGGGCTTCAAGGAGCCCCAGAAGAAACTGTCCCCCAGCGCGCCGAGGGGGGCCATGAGGTTCGTCTTCAGTTCCGTCACGTCCAGGTCCGGTTTCCTTCCCGACGCGCGTTCCTCCTCGGCCCGAGCGGCGGCCCCCAGGATGAACGAGGCGAGATACGGCTGGGTGTTGAAATATTCCATGTGCACAGCCAGGCGCGACGAAAGCTCTGACCGGTCCGGGTAGAGCCGCCGGAGCGCCGGGAGGAGCGCGAACGCGAAGCCGAGGGACTGCAGCCGGTCATAGCTCCACGACGCCTGGATGAAGAAGGACCTCCAGAAGATACCCAGCAGGTCCACGGTCCGCAGGGACAACGCGTCACGCGCCATGGGAACGCACCCCCACCCAGCCCCCCGCCGCCGCCAGCATGATGGCGGCGAGCTCCGGAACATGGAACAGCTGCACGCTGAGAGCGCCGACGCAGAACCCGATGAGCAGGGCCCGGTCCAGCGTGTTCATCGAAAGTTTTCGCGCCACCGACGCCGCCCCGAGCAGCGGGAGGAGGGTGACGAAGACCTCCATGGCCCGGGAGAATGGCGCCGGAAGCGACCGGAAGCCGGCGACAAGAACGAGTCCCGCAGGCACCAGCGCCAGGCACATGAAGAACGACTTCAGGAAGAACGCGATGAGCCCTGCCAGGTGCCAGGACGTCACACCTGCCTCCGTGGGCCGTCCGCTCGGTGACAGGGCGAGCTCGGGGATCTGCGCGTTCCGCTGGCGCATCAGGTGGTCAGCGAACATCGTCACCGGCACCATCGCGACGGTCATGAGCAGGCTGAATCCGATCACCGGCAGGTCTGCCGGCTTGCCGCTGCCCAGTGCCGCGATCGCCGTAGCTGCGACGGCGGCCACCGTGGAATCCGCCGGCACGAACGTCCCAATGGGCATATCGAGCACCCAGATCAGTTCCAGCGTCCCGCCGATGACGAAGCCTGCGGTCACATCGCCCAGGAGCCATCCGGTCAGCGGCCCGGCGACCACCGGCTGGGAGACCATGAACTGCCCCAAGGCGGTCCGGTCGAGGCCGATGATGCCGCAGATCACGGCGGCGAAGAGGACCTGCACGAGTGTATGAGCATCAACCATAGTATGCATTGCGGACCGGGGAATGCGGGTTCCGGATCAACTGCTGTTGACGGACCGTGTTGAGTTCACACCCCGCACTTCGAATCCAGGTACGAGCTTATTCCCCGCAGCGACTCGACTGAGCTCGCCGAAGTCTTGCTAAGGGGTTAGCGAGCGATGAGGATACACATCCTGCTCTGAGGGTCGACACTCCCTGCGGGGAGCTTCTCCTGCCTCACACTCCCAGGCACACCTTGAACACCTTCTCCAGCGGCTGGGGCTTTTCCGTCGGCACCGTCTGGATCTCGACCTTCACGCCCTGTCGCAGGATATCCTGCAGGGCCTCGAGATCGGCATCGTCGACGGCGAGGACGTCCATGATCTTCCGCTTGCCCGGCACAAAGTGAAGACCTCCCAGGTTGATCTTCGGACACAACAGGCCCGCCTTGAGGCAGCGGACCACGTCGACGGGGTTCGAAAAGAGCAGGATGGCGCGTTCCGCGTCCAGCGCCGATGAGCGGAGCTTTTCGCAGATCTCTTCGACCCTGCCGATGATGACCTTCAGTCCTTCCGGTACGGAGATCTCCATGATGGAACGCTGGAGCGGGTTCGCGGCCACCCGATCGTCCGCCACCAGGATGCAGGTGGCCTTCAGGAAGTTCACCCACCCCTCAACGACCTGCCCGTGGATCAACCGGTCGTCTATGCGCGCAAGGATGACCATGGAGCGCTATTTCTTCCCCTTCAGCATCTGGCTGGCGATGACAATGCTCTTCTGGCCCGCTTCCTGGACCAGCTTGGCCAGCTCGGGGAGTGCCTTTTCCTCCCGGTGGTTAGCGAATTTGATGAGCATCGACAGGTTCACGCCGCTTACCACCTCGACGGAATCACCGAGGAACGCCAGGGCGATGTTGGACGGTGTACCGCCGAACATATCGGTGAAGAGCATGACGCCCCTTTTCCGGTCCACTTTCTTGATAGCTCCCTGGATCCGGTCCCGGAGCGTTTCCGGCGCGCTGTCCTGCTTGACGCAAACGGTCTCCACCGCCTCGATCCTGCCCACGATCATCTCAGCGGCCCTGACCAGCTCATTTCCCATGTCCTCGTGACATATGACCACCAGACCGACCATACCTCTTCTCCTTTGAAGGGCCCCGACGGTGCCCGGCCGCCCTTTCCTGCTCTAGCAATAATACTCCGCGATGGATTTCGGCAATGCAGCTCCCGGCGCAACGCGTTGCATCTCCCTGCAGACAGCTGCGGAGAATGCGCTCGCTCCNNGGATTGAAGCTCCCTGAAGCTAAATGCTTGGAGCTTCGATCCTTAAGGTAGTATATATTCTAATCGCTCGCTAACCCTGTAGTAGTCCCCAGGGATCGCGCTCGCTCCTGGATTCATGTCCTCACGATGTCGCGGTGCTTGGCGTTCACTTCGTACCCGATCGCACGCAGGCGCTCGGCAACGACGAGGCCCACCGCCACGGACCGGTGCCTGCCGCCCGTGCATCCGAGCCCGATGGTAAGATAGCTTTTTCCCTCGGTCCGGTACCGGGGCACCAGGTATGCCAGGAAGTCCATCAAACGCGCGAGGAACTCTTCAGACTCCTGTGGGGCCGTCACGTATTCCCGGACGCGGGCATCCTCCCCGGTGAGCGGCTTCAGGTCGGGTACGAAATGCGGGTTCGGCAGGAACCGCAGGTCGAACAGCAGGTCCAGGTCGTAGGGGGCGCCGTACTTGTATCCGAAGGTCACGACGGTGATCTGCATGGGCCGGCCGCCCTCGCCGCCGGCATAGTGTCGCTCGATCGCCTGCCGGAGATAGTGGACCGTGTAGTCCGTGGTGTCCAGGATCCGGTCGGCAAGCTTCCGCACCTCGGTGAGCGCCTTCCGTTCCTGTCCGATGGCGTCCAGGAGCGGCGTCGCGCCCTTCGCCAGCGTGTGGGGCCTCCGCGTCTCGCTGTACCGGCGGACCAGCGCCTGGTCGGATGCCTCGAGGAACAGCATCTCGACGCCCTGGCCCGCGGCCTTGAGCGCGCTATAACGCGCGGGGAAGTCCTCGGCGAACCCCTTCTCCCGAATGTCGATGCCGATCGCAGACCAGCGTGCCTCGTCGGAACGGCTGGCAAAATCGTTGAACGACGGGAGGAGGGGCAGCGGCAGGTTGTCGACGCAATAGAACCCGATGTCCTCGAACGCCTTCAGCGCCGCGCTCCTGCCCGAGCCCGACATCCCCGTGACCACCACCATCCGCCGGGACCTCATTGTGCGAGCCTCTTGTTCAGCTTCCGGTTCAGCTCCCGGGCGGTGTAGACACCCTGCTCCTTGAGCATCTGGTTCCTCGCCGCGACCTCGATGAGGGTCGCCATGTTCCGCCCCGGCTTTACCGGCAGTTTGAGATAGGGAAGGCTGACACCGAGGATCCGGGTGCGCCGTTCCCTGAGCCCGAGGAGGCTGTAGTGCGCCCCCTTCTTCCACTCTTCCAGCTCCACGACCAGCCCGACGCCGCAGCGGTCGGTGGTCGCCGATTCCCCGTACAGCGCCTTCACGTCGATGACGCCCAGGCCGCGGATCTCCAGGAGGTCGGCGCCGATGTCCGTGGGGCCGCCCGCGATATCGCCCTCACGCCGCTCGAGCATCACCACGTCGTCGGCAGCGAGCCTGTGGCCGCGCAATACCAGGTCCAGGGCCGCTTCGCTCTTGCCGATGGCGCTTTCGCCGAGGATGAGGATGCCGATGCCGAAGACCTGGACCAGTACGCCGTGGAGCCCCACACGCGGAGCAAGACGTTCCGCCAGGAGGCGTTCCATGCGGGGGATGTTCCCGCTCTTGAGCACCGGGATCGCCGCTGCGTCCGCCGCGTCCAGGAACTCGCGGCAGATCTCGCCGCCGCTCAGCACGATGCCGGCGGGCTTCTTCTTCATGATCTCCCGCGCCAGCCGCATGCGCTCCTTTTTCGGAAGCGTGCAGAGGTGCGCGGCCTGCGCCGGNNCGGGCGCGTCCGAGCAGGTCTTTGACGGTGGTCTTCATCTGCAGTTCGAGTATTTTTCATCCTCGTCGAGGATCAGCTTCTGCATTTCCCGGCGGTCGGTGGACTGGAGGAGCTGTTCGCGCAAGACCGGGTTCCGCGTGATCCGCGCCAGGCGCCGCAGGATCGAGAGATGGTCCTCGGGCCTGCTCTCAGGCGTGATGAACAGGAAGAACAGCCGGGCCGGCTTGCCGTCCATGGACTGGAAATCCACGCCCTTCCGGGAGCGGCCGAACGCCACGACCACGCCCGCAAGGTCCTTCATCCTTCCGTGGGGGATCGCGATCCCGTCTCCGATCCCCGTGGTGGTGGCCTCGCGCTGCATGACGATGTCGAACAACTCGTCCTCGTCCCGCACCTTACCCCGGCTCTTGAGGAAGACCGCGAACTCGCGGATCACCCCTGCCTTGTCCGTCGCCTGCAGGTCCTCGATGATGAGGTCCCCGTCGAGGAGGTCCTGGATCCTGGGCATGTCGCCTCCTCACCGGGCCGGTTCGATGAGCCCCACGTTGCCGTCATTACGACGATAAATGACATTGACCTGTCCGCTCGCGGCATTGGCAAAGATGAAGAACGGCTTGTCCAGAAGCTCCATCTGCATCACTGCCTCTTCGGCCAGCATCGGCTTGAGGTCGAACCGCTTGGTCTTGATGATCTGGGGAATGCGGTCCTCGGGATGGGCCGCGGCCTGCGCGACATTCGCCATCTCGGAGACACCGGTCTGGTGCTTGTGGTCCGTCAGGCGCTCCTTGTACTTCCTGACCCTGCGATCGAGCTTCTCATAGAGGAGGTCGATGGAGGAATACATCTCTTCGGTCTCCTCCGTTGCCTGGACGAGCAGGCCGTCCGCCTTGATCATCGCCTCCGCGATATGGTGGACCTTCTTGACCACCGACAGGGTGATGGTCGCCTGGCTGTTCCGGGGCAGATATTTTTCGAGCCGCTGGAACCGTTCCGTCGCGTACTGCTTGAGGGCGTCGGTCGCCTCAAGATGTCTTCCGATAACCGTCACCTGCATAGCAACCTCCTTGTACGCAAATTCGAAATTTCAAATAGCAAATTCCAATTAAATTCCAAGCACAAAATACCAAACCATTCGATCATTGAATATTGAATTTTGTGATTTATTTGCTATTTTGATATTGGGATTTGGTGCTTGTCTTTCGCTATCCCATTCTCTTCCGCACGCTCGTGGGCGGGATCCTGAGCTCCTCGCGGTATTTCGCCACGGTTCGCCGGGCAATGTCGAGACCGCGGGCCTTCAGGGCGTCCACGATCTGTTGGTCCTTGAGCGGTGCAGCCGGGTCCTCCTCGCGGACCATTTTTTGGATCGTGTCCTTCACGGTCAGCGAAGAGACCTCGGCGCCGGTCCCGGCCGTAGTGAACCCGGTGGTGAAGAAGAACTTGAGGGGGAAGATGCCCTGCGGCGTGTGCATGTACTTGTTGGTCGTGACCCGGCTGATGGTCGACTCATGCATGGAGATGTCCTCGGCGACGTCCTTGAGGACCATCGGCTTCAGAAGCGAGATGCCGTGCTCCAGGAACTCCGTCTGGAACTTCACGATGCTCTCCGCCACCTTGTAGATCGTCTTGTTCCGCTGCTCCATGCCCTTGATGAGCCACTGGGCCGAGCGCAGCCGTTCTTCGATATATTCCCGCGTGGTCTTGTCCACACCTTCCTTCTGACCCAGGATCTTCCGGTAGTAGGGGTTGATACGGACGCGGGGAAAGCCCTCGTCGTTGAGCTGGATCACGTACCGGTCCTCGACCTTGACCACGTATACATCGGGGACGACATACTGCGTGTCGGTGGACGCGAAGGGACGGCCGGGCCTCGGCTCCAGCTCGTGGATGATGACTGCAGACGCCTCCAGGACGTCCTGCTGCGTGACGTTCAGGACCTTGGCGATATTCTGGTATTTCCGCTTCTCCAGGTCGGGGAGATGCTCCTGGATGATCTTTTCCACCAGGCTCTCCTGCAGGTCGAGATATCTCACCTGAATCAGGAGGCACTCCTTCAGGTCCCGGGCGCCGACGCCGACGGGATCGAAGCCCTGGATGACGGCAAGGGCGCTCTCCACATCCCGCAGCGTCGTCCCCGCGGCCCGCGCCATCTCGTCCAGCGTGGCGCGGAGGTAGCCGTCGTCATCGATGTTCCCGATGATGACCTCGCCGGCCGCGAGCAACGCGTCATCGGAGACCGACAGGTGGAGCTGCCACATAAGATGGTCGCTGAGCGAAGGCAGGCGGGTGAGCGTCTGGTCGTAGGACGGGCGGTCGTCCTCGGACGGCTCGATGGTCCCGTAGTCCCTTCCATCGCTCATCTCATCGATATATTCGTCCCATCGTGTTCCGACCTGGTCGAACTCGCTCTTGAGCTCCTGCTCGCCCTCAGTCTCGGGCTGGCGCTCAGATGCGGTCGTTCCGGCATCCATCGCCTCACCAAGCCTGATTTCGGCTTCAGCGGCATCTTCTGCCGCGNNCCTGCTGAAGCTGCGGGGTCATGATGAGCTTTTGCGATAGTTTTAGTTCGAGTCTTGCTTCCATAGGAAATGCAGGGTCCGGTGTTCAGGGCCAATGGTCAAGGTTTCAGGCTGTTCTCCTGACTCCTGACTCCTTCATCACATTTTAAAAGACTCTCCGAGATAGAGCTCCCGCACGCGGGGGCTCGCCGTGATGTCCGCCGGCGTGCCGGCCTCGATGATCTTCCCATCATTGATGATATAGGCGCGGTCGGTGATGGCCAGCGTCTCCCGCACGTTGTGGTCCGTGATCAGGATGCCAATCCCCTTGTTCTTGAGCAGGGAAATGATGCCCTGGATGTCCTGCACCGCCAGCGGGTCGATCCCAGCGAAGGGCTCGTCCAGCAGGATGAACTTGGGGGACATGGTGAGGGCGCGGGCGATCTCCACCCGCCGTCGCTCGCCGCCGGAGAGGGTATATGCCATGCTGTCCGCGAGATGGGCGATCCCCAGTTCGGCCAGGAGGCTATCGCGCCGGTCCCGGCGCTCAAAGTCGGAGATGCGCAGCGTTTCGAGGATCGCCATGAGGTTATCGGCGACCGTCAGCTTCCGGAATACAGACGGCTCCTGGGCAAGATAGCCGATACCGTTCCGGGCCCGCTGGTACATGGGCATGCGTGCGATGTCCCTGCCTTCCAGGACAACCCTGCCCTGGTCCGGCTTTACCAGGCCGACTACCATGTAGAACGATGTGGTCTTGCCCGCGCCGTTGGGGCCGAGCAATCCGACCACCTCGCCATGCTTAACCTGGAAGCTCACGCCTTTCACGACCTTGCGGCCGCGATAGGTCTTCTCCAGTTTTTTTGCCTCAAGAGCATCCATGATCCGTTATCCGTTCCTCATCGCGGGGAGTTGGACGGCCGCACGCAGCCATGCCGGCACGATCACTTCGATCTTCGCACAGCGGGCCTCTGCGATTTGCTTTCATCAGCCTTATCCTGGTAGAATAGCACGTTCCCGCTTTCGATCACGCTCCGTTCGCTCCGCATGAACATCGTTATACGCTCTCCCCCCAGCTGATTCTCGTTCTCGATGATCCGCGGTTCGCCGGTCAGGACGATCTTTTCTTCCTTGCTGTGGTAGACGGCCTTGTTCGCCAGGGCCACCCGGCCTTCTTGACGGACCACGACATTTCCCTGGGCCTCGATCTCACGGACCCCCTTGTTGACGGCATCGTAGTACACCACCAGATGATCGGTGGTCAGGGTCATGTTCTCTTTCTTGAGGGTCACGCCGCCGATGAACGTCACGGTATTCCCCAGCTCGTCCGCTTCCATACGGTCGGACGTGACCACAATGGGTTCGCGCTTTCCCTTTTCCAGGGCAGCGGGGCCCGGAGCCGCCGCTATGAGGAAGAGGGCGGCGAGCAGCAGCGGGCTATTCCTGAAGAATCGCCTTGACATTACTCTTCACCAGAATTTCCCGCAGGTCCACATCTGCGGAAAATCCCTTGCCTTCGAGATAGATCTCCTTGCCCAGCACCTTGAAAGGGTCCGGCGTCGTCACCACCCGGTCGCCGGCCCTCCAGAACAGGGTGTTGGTTGTCATGAGGTACCCGTCGCTCGTGATGATCCTGACTTCCCGGGCACCCCGGCGGATCGTGGCGTTGCCCTTTATCGTGTCCATGATCCCGGTCTCGCCGATGAGCACAACCTTGCGTCCGTCGGGCTCCAGGAACTGGACCTCCATGTCTTTTAACCGGGCCTCCCTGCTCTCGAACAGATCGGTCCGGGAAGATTTGATCCTCCAGGAGACCCTGCCGCCCTCGGTCTGCGAGAACCGGAAGCCGTCCATGCTGATGAGCAGCCGCTTGCCGGGGGCAGGTCGGAACAATGAGGGGATCGAGAAATCGACGTCACGGAGAAGCCGGTAACTGCCGTACAGGACCCCGGCAAGAGCACAGAACAGGGTCAGGACCGAAAATAATCTAACGATTGATCGTAGCATGGCCTGAAAGTTGATATGGCGACCGGAAAAGGGCCGCCATATGCATAATTTATACCATAGGCTCGGGCAGGATGTAAAGGTGAAAAATGGCGCCCCTGAATGCTCCGAATATCTCTCTGTGCGTTGCGGTGTTGTATCAGCCATATCCCGAGAAATTAGCGGTTTACTTTTTACCAGTGTTGAGGAATAATGTTCCCCGGAGCTGTGTATGAATGCCGTTCTCGAGGACATCAAGTTCAACTGCGACGTTTCTGACGCGCGTTACTGGGGATATTTTTCCATCTGCGGGCTGCTGATGCGCTACCGCGACCTGTTCCGCTCGGAAAGAGGACTCGAGCCGTGGTCCCCCATCGCCCGCGAAGAGATCGCCGCATGGATCGGCCGCAAGGAGTCTCGCTGGACCGGCCTGGAAGACCGGGATTTCCGGAACCTGATCATCAACGGGACAGCGTATTCCCCCTTCGACATTGACGGGATCAACCAGGCCTTACAGGGAGATGGTTATGTTTACGGCGCGGGATACGGCATGTATCTCAAACCCACTTTTTTCCTCGGCCGCGCCCGGTCAGTTGCCGCGATCGAGGGCCATACCGTCCATACCACGGGGCGGGAGCTTGTCCGGGACCTCTTCACCGCTCCCGCCATGCTCCGGGAGCGTTCCATCTTCCTGCGCCTCGAGCCATTGAAGGCGCTCCTGTGGGACAAGTTCACTGAGCTCAGGCCTGACCGCGGGCCGGCCTTGAGCAATGCGTTCCGGGCATACGGAATTACGCCGGGTCAACCCGTCAGCGACGACTTTACCGGACAGTTCGAACAAATGGTCATCAACTATTCAGGGGTCCTCCTCCGCCATGAGCTGGCCGAGTCGCAGGAGGCGGTCCCGCAATGGAAAGAGCTTCTGACGCAGGCCGGCGACCGGAATACCGAACATTTTCTGCGTGCCGTCAAGGACCTGGTGGCCGACACCTCGGACACCGGGCCATTCCGGAGCATCGTGGAGACGCGGGACCGGGGGGCCCTTGGTCTGTCCGTCGGGTTGATGGATGGATACCGGAGGCTGTTGTTCCCGGAGGTCCGGGAGGCCTATCGCCGGTTCCTGAGGGACGAGGCATGGGAAGCCGTCGAGGACGCCCGCCGCAAAGGGTATTCCCGCTTTCTGTCGCTCCGGCAGAGGATCATCGAACTGTTCGCGGAGAGCGACGAGAGCTCCTTCCGAAGAAGCATCGGAGATATGATGCAGGGTTTCGCTTGAGCACATGCCCGTCCTGAACAGGAGGGTGAACCGTGATGCTAGGACCCTCGGGACCCTATGATCTTCACACCATCGTTCCGAACGCAGGACAAGACCAATGGTACTTAAAACCTGGCCTAGACCGTTCCAGTACTTTCAGGATGTCCGGACATTCCTGATCACCATCAGCGTGGTGGTCACGGTCGGCGTTACCGTTATCTACCTGTTCCGCTACCAAACGGTGAACGAGCTCCTGATCCAGACCGTTCGACAGGAGGCCGCATCCTACGCCCAGCTCATCGTGCTCACCCGGCACTGGAATGCTGCGTACGGCGGCGTTTATGTGGAAAAAAAACCGGGCGTCGAATCGAATCCCTATCTCAGGGAACTGGGCGTCGAACCCGATATCCGTACGACCGACGGCAGGGTCCTGACGCTGCGAAACCCCGCGATCATGACCCGCGAGATCTCTGAGCTGGCCCATCGGGACAATCTTGTGGAATTCCACATGATCAGCCTCAAGAACCTGAATCCCGAGAACCGGCCCGATGAGTTCGAGCGGCGGTCCCTGGAGCGGTTCGAAGACGGTGAACGGGAGATCTGGCAGTTCGACCGTTCCGGGAAAGGACCGGCCTTCCGGTATATCCTTCCTCTCATCGTGGAAGGGCCGTGCCTCTCGTGCCACAGCCGACAGGGCTACAAGATCGGAGACATCCGCGGCGCCATCAGTATCAGGGTCCCTGCGGCGGCGCTGGTGACCCAGATGAGGACCAACCGGGCCCACATCATCATCGATGCCGTAGCCACCATCGGCATCCTGCTTGCCATTCTGTACTTTCTCACCTGGAAGCTCGTGGTACGGCTTGATGACGTCCAGAAGCGGCTGAAACATATTGCCGTGACCGACGAACTCACGGGGCTCAAGAACCGGCGTTACATCATGGAGCAGCTCGACCGGGAATACCAGCGCTCCATGCGTACCGGCACCTCCCTGTCCCTGATCCTCATCGACATCGACCATTTCAAGCAGGTCAACGATACCTTCGGCCATGCCTTCGGCGATACAGTCCTGAAGGCCGTGGCCCGTGAGATGCGTGAAAGCCTCAGGACCTACGATCTGCTGGGGCGGATCGGCGGGGAAGAGTTCCTCATTGCGTCGCCCGGTTCGACGCTCGAGGAAGCGGTCGCGCTTGCAGACCGGATCAGGGAAAAGATCGGCGGGAAAACGATCGCGAACAAGAACCACTCGATCTCCGTAACGGTGAGCGCCGGGGTCACGTCCTTGAGTGGACGGGACGGAAAGGTCGACTCTCTCCTGGCGCGGGCCGACGACGCGCTCTACCGGGCAAAGCAGGGGGGACGGGACCGAGTCATGTCAGCGTAAGGGGCCTCGATCGGGTCCCCGTCAGAAGATCCCTTTGATGTCGCCGAACACCATCTCGAGCCTGAACAATATCCCCGGCGTGGCATCAAAGCTCCGGTCGCGCGGGAACCGGTACTGGGGAGCGATCTCGAGGAACAGCCAGTCACGCCAGAACCTCTGCCGATATCGGAACACGAGCAGCTCCTCGACCAGCTCGTTTGTCGGATAGGTCTGGAAGCTGTTGACCCATTCGTACTGCAGGGCGCGGTTGCGGTCCAGCGGCTGACGCAGGAGAAAGCTCAGGGTGTACGGATAGCCGGTCACGTTCTCGGACCAGAGCTCTTCAAGGGTCATCCGGAAGAAAAGGTCATTATATGGCAGGATCCGCTCGAAGTCGAACGTGGTCCTTGACTGCCATCTCATGTTCGTGGACCACACGAACTCCTGCGTGAACCGGAGGTCCCACGGATCAAGAGGGAGGAGATAGCGGTACCGTGGTCCGGCAAGAAGAGCAAATTTCCCGTTATGCAGCTTGACGCCGGCCCGGAGGCTAAAATTGCTGCGTTTTGTGTCTACGGGGAAATACTGGAGCGCTGTCGTAAGGTTCCGTTCCGTGCTCTTTGCAAGCTGGGCGCCCCCCCCCGGCTGGGCGGCGAGGGCATCCTCATCCGCCTTCGGATCGCCCGAGATCACCAGATGGGTCTTTTTGCGGAGCTGGGGCAGCACGAGCCGGAGATCGAAGTTCGGCCGGCGGAAGTCCATGCCCGTACTGCCTTCGCGGAACGCATCGAAGCGTATCTTGAGCTGGGACTTGTTGATCTCCGCCTCGTAACGCTGATCGCCGAAAAAGGAATCCAGCCACGTTGCAGTCGTCAGGAACCCGTAGGTGACGCCGCCGTGGATCGTGTCGACAATGGTGTCTTTCTCTTCAGGGGCTCCGGGCCGGCCCTGGTCCGCGGGCGCAGGGGTCACGGTCGGGGCCGTCGTCAAAGGCCGTGCCTGCGGCAGTCCGGCAGGTGACGGCATGACCGGTTTTTCCTCTGTCTGCTGCGGAGGTCGTTCTGGGCGTTGCCCATCTTGGGGAGAGGAAAGGGTTGACGGCGCGGGGTCTTCCGGCGGTCCTGCAGGCAGACCCTCCTGGGCGGGCTCAGCAGGCCCGGCACAAGCGTCGGGCGGCATGACCGGATAGGTGAGGGACGAGTGCGAGGCCAGGGTCCAGGCGAGGAGCAGCGCCATCACCCTGCTCAGGGATGGTGACCCCTCTCTCCGTCGTACTGATCGTCCGTTGGCGGCTGTCATCGTGCTCGTGCGTTCTATCAGGGAGTTATCGTGCAGCGGGGTAGGACACATTGCCTTGAGAATAGGCAAACAGCCGCACGATGTCAAGGGTAGCGCGAAGAAACCGGTATGATGACCAGCACATCAGAAGAGATACGGCTGCGATATCTCTACCGCCGTCTCATCCTTCAGGGAAAATATAAAATTTCCCTGCGCTCTGCATTGGGGCTGGTAGGGCCTGACTGCGCCTTTCACCTCTATTCGGTTAGTTACTCATCCACGAAACGACAGCGGCGAAAATAGCCGTAACGAATGCGGCGCGAGCCGGCCGGATGAGAACAGTATGCCTCGCAGGACAGGGATTGCCTGCACATGAGCTGAGAACAGCGCTTGGACGTTACGGTTCGAACGTTGCTCCCTCCTGTTCCGGGATGGTCCGCTTTTAACCGAAGTCATCGGACGTGATCAGTTCCTATCGATGTCCGCATGTTCTCTCTCCGATAAATCACTTGCAATCAAAAAGTCATTATGGAATAATCCTGTCCGTTTCACCCATCAGACGGGACGCTGCTGATCTCTTGACGGAGGATCTATGGCGCAAAAGACAGACACCTTGCTCATTGCCCAAGGCACGAACGCGGTCGGGGTCCTGCCGAGGATGGCGAACCGGCACGGGCTCATTGCCGGGGCAACGGGCACGGGAAAGACCGTGACGCTCCGCGTCATGGCCGAACAGTTCAGTACGATAGGCGTCCCGGTTTTCATGGCAGACGTGAAAGGCGACCTGTCGGGCATCGCCCTGCCCGGCGGAGACCGGCCCGAGCCGTCAGCGCGCGCAAAGCAGCTCGGCATGGGGGAGTTCGCCTTCGAGGGCTGTCCAACCGTGTTCTGGGACGTTTTCGGGCAGCAGGGACACCCGGTCCGTGCGACGGTCTCCGAGATGGGCCCCCTGCTCCTCAGCCGCATCCTGGACCTGAACGAGGTCCAGAGCGGCGTCCTCACTTTGATCTTCAAGATCGCCGACGACAACGGGCTCCTGCTGCTGGACCTCAAGGACCTGCGCGCCATGGCACAGTTCGCGGGAGAGAATGCCGCGCAGTTCAAGACCGAGTACGGCAATATCTCGGCCGCAAGCATCGGCGCGATCCAGCGGGGGCTGGTCGCCCTCGAGGAGCAGGGCGCCGGCGCCTTCTTCGGCGAACCGGCCCTTGACCTGAACGATCTCATCCAGACCGGTCCACGTAGCAAGGGGGTCATCAACATCCTGGCCGCCGACAAGCTCATGCAGTCGCCCAAGCTCTACGCGACCTTCCTGCTCTGGATGCTGGCCGAACTGTACGAAAACCTTCCCGAGGTCGGCGACCCCGACAAGCCGAAGTTGGTTTTCTTTTTCGATGAAGCGCACCTCCTGTTCGCAGACGCGCCCAAAGCGCTTGAGGACAAGATCGAGCAGGTCGTGCGGCTCATCCGCTCCAAGGGCGTGGGCGTCTATTTCGTCACCCAGAACCCCCTGGACATCCCGGAGACCGTGCTCGGGCAGCTCGGGAACCGGGTGCAGCACGCGCTCCGGGCGTTCACGCCCCGGGACCAGAAAGCCGTCCGGGCCGCGGCCGAGACCTTCCGCTCCGCCCCCGGCCTCGACGTAGTGAAGGCCATCACCGAGCTCGGCGTTGGCGAGGCCCTCGTGTCCGTGCTCGACGTGAAAGGCTCGCCGACGCCGGTGGAGCGGGCCCTGATCTGCCCTCCGCGCAGCCGCCTCACGCCGCTCACGCCCGAGGAGCGCAGCGTCGTCATCAAAGGCTCAGTCCTCTTCGGCCACTACGAGAAGGCCGTGGACCGGGAATCGGCCTACGAGAAACTGAAGGCAAAGGCCGAGGCCAAGCAAGTGGAGGAAGCACCAACAGCAAAACAGAAGGGCCGGGCCGCGGAGCCCCAGTCGGACACGGCGAAGATCTTCGGCGCCATGGCCAAGAGCGCAGCCCATGCCATCGGCAGCCAGATAGGCAGGCAGATCATCCGCGGCGTGCTCGGTTCGATCCTCGGCGGCAGCAAAAAACGATAACACCGGGGCGTACAACTTGACAGAACGCGTTTGCTTGGCTATAGTTTTTCTACTATTTCATTTTACGAAGGAGGGCATTCCATGAAGCGTATCGCAATTTTCACAGTAGCATTGGCACTGGTGGCATCAGTGGCGTTTGCCGGAAAGACGTACCAATTTACGGGGAAGGTACTTGAGATCAAGGACAATGTTATCGTCGTGGAAAAGGGCAAGGAGAAGTTCGAAATGACCAAGGACGCCAACACCAAGATCAAGGGCGACCTCAAGGTCGGCGCCAAGGTCACCGTCCAGTACGAGTCGCGTGCTACGGAGATCGAGGTGAAGGCAAAGTAGCCTCCGTCTTCAGGCAGATGAAGAACAGTAACGGCCCCGGAGCGCTCTGGGGCCGTTTTTTCATGGTCCGCAGCACATCGTGAAAGCACGCCCGGCTATGGACAACGAGCATNNAGTTATTTGCCCAATGGAGGTCATCATGTTCTGGTCCCTCTCCCTGCAGCTCATGCCCGATGAATCCGTTCTGGAGGACTCTACCAGGCGGGAAAGTGACGGCCTCAAACCTGCCTATTCGGTGTTCCTCACCAACAAGCGTGCCATTTTCCGCTTTGACGGTCTGGGAAGCACCATGGCACAATCATTCCTCTACCACGAGATCATCGAGGCTCGGCCGTCGCAACGCATGTTCATCACCTACCTCGGCTTGCGAACGGCAACGAAGGAATATTTCCTCCATATCCCGGAGCCGGAATACTGGACCCCGAAGATCCTTGAATACAAGATGATTACTTCCGCGGCCGCGGCAGGCGTCCCAACATCGCCCGATCCGATCGTTCGAAGGAAAAAGCAGGACCTGATCGACATGCTCGACTCCTTGAAGCGGCATGCGATCCTGACCCGGGAAGAGTTCGACCAGAAGAAGAAACTGGTCGAAACCCTGAAGATCTAATGCAACGCTGCTAAAACCGCC
>JAFNGD010000279.1:8831-9469 GCA_017885365.1 Nitrospirota bacterium | reverse complement strand
TCGAAGAGGGAAGCGTCGTGGAAAGGACCGGCCGGCTGCTGCAGGTCCCCGTGGGCAAGGCACTCGTGGGACGGCTCCTGAACGCCCTAGGCCAGCCGATCGACGGAAAGGGACCGGTCGAAGCGGAGAAGTTCCTGCCGGCGGAACGGATCGCCCCCGGCGTGGTCAAGCGTCACCCGGTGATCGAACCGCTGCACACGGGGATCAAGATCATTGACGCCCTCGTTCCCCTGGGCCGCGGCCAACGCGAGCTGATCCTCGGCGACCGGAAGATCGGCAAGACCACGATCGCCATTGACACCATCTTGAGCCAAAAGGATGCCGGCGTCATCTGCATCTATGCCGCCATCGGCCAGAAAGCGTCGACGGTGGCCCGCGTGGTCCATACGCTCCAGGAGCGGGGTGCGATGGAATACACGATCGTTGTCGTGGCCTTCTCAAACGAGGAACCGGCGTTCCGCTACCTGGTCCCCTACGCGGCCTGCGCCATCGGCGAGGATATCATGGACAGCGGCGGCCATGCCCTGGTCATCTACGACGACCTGAGCAAGCATGCGGTCACGTACCGGGAGATCTCGGCGCTGCTCAAGCGGCCGATCGGACGCGAAGCCTATCCCGGCGACATCTTCTATGTCCAC
>JAFNGD010000279.1:0-8825 GCA_017885365.1 Nitrospirota bacterium | reverse complement strand
ACCAATGTCATTTCCATCTGCGACGGGCAGATCTTCCTCGATACCGGCCTGTTCAATGAAGGCTTCCGGCCCGCCATGGACGTCGGCCTCTCCGTTTCCCGGGTCGGCGGCATGGCCCAGACCCGGGTGATGAAAAAGGTGGCCGGCCGCCTGCGCATTGACCTGGCCCAGTACCACGAGATGGCGCAGTTCGTCAAGTTCGGCGCGGAAGTCGACCAGGCGACCCTGGACCAGTTGACGCGGGGCGAGCGGGAGCGGGAGGTGTTGAAGCAGGACCAGCAGACCCCCCTGTCGCTGGAGAAACAGATCGTCATCCTCTACGCAGCGATCAACAGCTATCTCGATGCGGTGCCGGCGGAGCAGATCAAGGCGTATGAAGAGGCGCTCTTCGGCTTCATGGAGGCCCAGTATCCGGTGGTATTCCAGAGCATCGGCGAGTTGAAGGACCTGTCCGAGGAAACGGAAAAGATCCTGGTGCAGGCCGTGAACCGGTTCACGCGGGACTTCCTCCGGCAGAGGGCAGCACCGGCTGAATTGACGCCGGCTGCGTAAGGGAGAGCAAGCGTGCTGAAGCTGCTCGAGATCAAGCAGAGGATGCAGTCCGTCCAGAACATCGAAGCGATCACCCGGACCCTGGCGACGGTCTCAGCGGCCAAGCTTTCCTGGTCCCGGCGCCGGGCCGCAGGCCTGCGGGCGTATACCCGGAAGATGGAGAAGATCCTCGGCGACCAGCAGGCATACCTGGATGCCACAGGCATGAGCATCGGCTCGCTCTCGCCGCTGCTCAGGTCGCGGGACGTGGTGCGCACGGTCGCCGTGCTGGTCATTACGGCCGACCGGGGAATGTGCGGCAACTATAATCTGGCAGCCTGCCGCCTGGCTCTGGATTTCTGGCAAAAGAGGACAAAGGCCGGTCAGAACACCCTGTTCGTGATCAAGGGAAGGAAAGGAGAACGGTATTTCCGGAAACGGCGCGCCGCGATCGTTCAGACTTCAGGATGGCGACGCAAGGGTGTCCTGCCGGAAGAGGTCGAGCAATTCCTCTCTGTCCTGCTCGAACTGTTGGTGAGCGGGGCCGTCGATGAGGTCTATACCGTGTACACGCGGTTCTTCTCGCCCCTCCGGCGCCTGCCGCAGGTCAAACGACTGCTTCCGGTCGCGCTGGAACTGCATGAACATGGGAAGGAAGCGACCGAGAAATGGTATTACGAGCCGTCGTTCCGGGAGATCATCGACGAGCTCCTGGCCATCTATCTCCGGGTCCAATTGTACGATGTTCTCCTGGAGTCCTATGCCAGCGAGCAGGGCGCGCGAATGATCACGATGGAGGAAGCCACGGAACGGGCGGATAAGACCCTGGGAGAATGTCGGGGGCTGTACAACCGGCTTCGGCGGGAGTCCATCACCATCGATCTTCTCGGCGCTCTCTATGCATCCAAGGTCGTCGAAGAGGTCCAGAGCACGCCCGGCAAGCTCGCGTAACCGCAGGAAGGTGACCATGAAGCAGGAAGAGATCATCGAACGGGCCTTTCGCAGGCTCAGGGAGGAGTTCACCGAGGAGCGGGCAGAAGGCGCGGTCATTCAGGTGATGGGCCCGGTCGTCGATGTGGAATTCAGCGGCCGGCTCCCTGCCATCAATAGCCTGCTCCGTGTCGGCGACAAGGACACCGGCCTCCCGCTGGAGGCGGTGCAGCTCCTGGGCGAAGGGATCGTCCGGACGATCGCCCTCGATTCATCGGATGCCCTTGCCCGGGGGACCAGGGTATTCGATACGGGCATGCCGATCTCGGTGCCGACAGGGACGGAGATCCTGGGAAGGCTCTTCAACGTGCTCGGTGAAGCGATCGACGAAAAGCCCTTTGCCAAAGGCCGGGTCGAGGGCATCCACAGGGCTCCAACGCCCTACGCCAGGCTGGTGACCTTTCCCCAGGTGATGGAAACGGGCATCAAGGCCATTGACCTGCTGACGCCCTTCCCCCGCGGCGGCAAGATCGCCCTCTTCGGCGGAGCAGGCGTCGGCAAGACCGTCATCATCATGGAGCTCATCCGGAACATCGGCATCGAGCACCGGGGGGTCTCCGTCTTCGGCGGCATCGGCGAGCGGACGCGGGAGGGGAACGAGCTCTGGCTCGAAATGCGGAAGTCAGGGGTCCTCGACCGGGCGGTCCTGATCTTCGGCCAGATGAACGAGCCGCCGGGTGCGCGGTTCCGGGTGGCGTTGTCCGCCCTGACGATCGCGGAATATTTCCGGGACGTCCGAAAACAGGACGTGCTGCTCTTCTTCGACAACATCTACCGCTACGTGCAGGCCGGACTGGAAGTATCGCTGCTCAGGGCGCGCATTCCCTCGGAGGTCGGGTATCAGCCCACGCTTTTCACCGAGATGGGCCAGCTCCAGGAGCGGATCGCCTCGACCAAGGACGGCGCTATCACCTCGGTACAGGCCGTCTATGTCCCTGCTGACGACCTCGCCGATCCCGGGCCTGCATCGGTCTTTGCCCATCTCGACGCTACCGTGGTTTTGGCGCGGCGCATCGCCGAACAGGGCCTGTATCCGGCGATCGACCCGCTCCACTCGTCGTCGCAGGTCCTCGAGCCTTCGATCGCCGGCACAGAGCATGTCGACGTCGCGAAGAAGGCCAGAAGCTATCTCCAGCGGTACGGAGCGCTGCAGGACCTCATCGCCATTCTTGGCGTCGAGGAGCTTTCCGAAGAGGACAAGATCGTGGTCAGACGGGCGCGACGCCTGCAGAAATTCCTGTCCCAGCCCCTCTTTGTCGCCGAGGCATACA
Organism: Nitrospirota bacterium; assembly: GCA_017885365.1. The sequence continues at coordinate 6,033 of JAFNGD010000279.1, read as the reverse complement.
CCGGCATCCCGGGGAAATATGTTCCGCTCAAGGAGACCATCCGTGATTTCAAGCAGATCATCGACGGGGACCACGACGCGGTGCCTGAACAGGCCTTTTACATGGTCGGGACGATCGACGAAGCCCTGAAGAAGGCGAAATCACTGTCCGGCGCAGTGGCCAGGGACTTTTTTGCGGCCAGAAAAGAAGGCGAGGAATGAACGGCGAACACCTTGTTCTACAGATCATTACCCCGGACGGAAAATCCCTGAGAGCCACGCACGTCGATGCTGTCGTTGTCCGGCGCAAGGAAAAACGATTCGAGCTTGGAAGCGAGATCGCCATCTTACCCCGCCATGCGCCCATGCTGATCCGGATACCCGTCGCTTCCGTTCGCTACCGGCAAGGAGAAGAGACCACCTATGTGGCGGTGGGCGGCGGGTTTGTCGAGATCAAAGGAAATGAGGTCTTGGTGGTCACGCCGCGGTTTGAGAAGATCCGGTCCGACGACCCGGCCCCTTCCCTCAAAGCCAGGCAGAGAGCGGAACAGTGGCGGCGGGAGCAGAAAGAATTCCAGAGAGACATGGTCGGCTATCTTTAAGGCTCCAGAAAACGATGTTCTTGCCTTTTGACGTCATCCTCGCGAAAGCGGGAACCCATGATATTCAACACAGGAGAGAGACTTTCAGATGTACCTGTCCCTGTCAAATGCAACCAGTTCGCGGTCACGGGGTCAAATCTGTAAGAAAGAAGCATCCCGGAAAACATCGCAAGGACTGAGCCTGCACAAGGATCTCCAAGGAGGTGCCGTCGATGAATCCAATGTTCCTGATCATCCTTCTGTCGTTTGGCCTTTTCCCTTCTCCGGCGAAGGCCGATTCGATCTCCTGTGATGGAGGTATTGTGTCGAACGGCGATCCCGTCGTTGACCTCTTGATGAAGTGCGGACAGCCGGACTGGAAGGAGTCGCACCAGGAAGATTTCACCGACCGGCTCACTCCCGACCTGAAGCAGAGGACCTATATCACCGTGGAGCAGTGGACCTACAACTTCGGATCCCACCAGCTTCTCCGCACGGTGACGATCAAGAACGGCGTGGTCACGGGCATCCGGACCGGAAACTACGGTACCTTGAACAACCGGGAGTCCGTCAAGCCCGAATGCGGAGACCGCATCATCTCCACCGGCGATACGAAGGGCGAGGTGCTGGCAAAGTGCGGCGAACCGTTCTACCGGACCTCCCATGACGAGGAGCTGCGAGAGCATTTGGACGAAACCCGTTCCCGGAAGGTCGTCGTAACGGTCGAGGAATGGACGTACAACTTCGGTCCCCAGCGCTTCCTGCGCGTGATAACATTCCGGAACGGTCTGGTCGTGGACATCAGGACCGGAGGATATGGCCGCTGATGCGGCTCTGCCCGTTTTGATGTCTTACGAAAGGCCAGAACACCGGCAACCCGGTCCGTGCATCAATAAAATAAGCGCCGGGATCCATTGTCCCGGCGCCTTGCTCGCATACCTGCCAGCATCATGTTTCCCCGGATTTTTTAATTTTCCCCCAGCACGACCGCCTTGCGGCTCTTTTCCCGCGGAAGGCACATGCAGTTATGGCCGCGGAGCTCGCGCCGGACCTGAGCCGTTCCGCGGCTTCGGCGCGGGCCTTCCCGGCACAGCCGGATCTCCTTTTCTGTCTTCGATCCGGTCCAGGGGTCCAACGAGCGCGGAAAAGAATGCCGGAACTTCCGCTTCGAACGCGAGCTCTTCCCCGCTCACGGGATGCCTGAAGGTGATCGACCTCGCGTGCAATGCCAGACGCGCATGACGATCGTTCTCCCTTCCGTACTTCGTATCTCCCACGATCGGGTGGCCGATCCCGGCGAGATGGACCCTGATCTGGTTCTTCCTGCCCGTCAACAGGTCTATTTCCAGGAGCGAAAAGCCCCGCGTCTTCCTGAGCACTTTATATGCAGTGTGGGAAAGCTTTCCTTTCGCCCTGTCGCTCGTGGAGTACACGGTGTACGCGCTGTCCTCCGCCAGGTAGGACGTGATCGTGCCGGAGCCCTTCTCACACCTGCCGTGCACGATGGCGAGGTACGTTTTCTTCGTCTCTTTCCACCGGTCCTGCAAACGGAGCTTCACCTCTTCGCTCTTCGCGAAGATGAGCGTCCCCGACGTGTCCCGGTCGAGCCGGTGAACGACGTACAGCTCTTTCCGGGACCTGCCGCATCCCCTGCGGATGTGTTCGGTCAGAATATGATGGGCCGTGCGCTCCTTCTCCCGCTCCGTGGAGACCGTCAAGAGGCCCGCGGGTTTATTCACCACAATGATGTCCTTGTCCTCGTAAAGTATCGCCAGTCCTTTCTGCAGGAACCTGGCGCCCGAAGGGGAACGTTTTCTCATGACCATAGGCAATCCAACCTTATCGACTGTCCGCGAGGACGAAATAAAGAGAGTCCTTCGGCCCGGGGCCCGCTCCTGGCTTTAACGGGATAGTCGAGATCGCGCAAGATGCGGAATGGACTGGATAACCCGACGCCCGGAACACTGTGCTTGTGAGAGAATTCCGTGTCCGGTACGGATGCCCTGGGAGCTTTCTCGCAGACAGCGCCAAAGGGCAATTCTTTTCGTTGACTTTCCAGAAGCTCTCCATCGGGGATCCGGGTCCACTGCCGTTGTGGTCCGATCAAGATGCTCGAACCGGAGTAAAAAAGCACGTTAATGAAAAAGGCACTAAGAACGCTCTTAGTGCCTTGTCGTCGATGATCCGCGATCGTCCTATGCGTCCATCGTCTTGATGCTGGCCACCGGCGCGACCGCCTTGAGGCGCGTCTTCTCCATGAAGTCCTTGACCGACTTGAAGATGCCGTCAGCGTCAAGCCCGTATTTCTGCCTGAGCACGGACTGGGTGCCGTGTTCGATGAACCGGTCGGGAAGGCCGATCCGATGGGTCTTGACGCCGGCGAGCCGATTATCGTCGATGCATTCAAGCACCGCGCTGCCGAACCCGCCCTGGAGGGCGTGTTCCTCGACCGTCACGACCCTTCCGGTCCTCTTCGCCATCCTGAGGATAAGTTCCTCGTCCAGGGGCTTCACGAAGCGCGCGTTCACCACCGCCGCAGAGATCCCTTCTGCCTGAAGACGCTCGGCAGCCTCGAGCGACGGCTTTACCATGTTCCCGATGGCCACGATGACCACGTCCTCACCTTCCCGGAGGACCTCCCCCTTGCCGATCGGAAGGCTCATCAGCTCCTGGTCCATGGCCACGCCGAGCCCTGTCCCGCGGGGATAGCGCACGGCAGTCGGACCGTCGTGCTCCACGGCCGTCTTGATCATGTGCTGGAGCTCGTTCTCGTCCTTGGGCGACATGATGACCATGTTGGGCAGATGGCGGAGGTACGCGAGATCGAACACGCCGTGGTGCGTCGGGCCGTCCTCTCCCACCAGGCCTGCGCGGTCCAGGGCCAGCGTCACCGGAAGGTTCTGGAGGCACAGGTCGTGCATCACCTGGTCGTAGGCGCGCTGCATGAAGGTCGAATAGATGGCCGCCACCGGCCGCATGCCTTCCACGGCAAGGCCGCAGGCGAAGGTCACGCCGTGGGACTCGGCAATGCCCACGTCAAAGAAGCGGTCCGGATACTGCGCCGCGAACTTCTCGAGCCCCGTCCCGTCGGACATCGCCGCAGTGATGGCGACGACCTTGTCGTTGTCCTCGGCAAGTTTGACCATGGTCTGGCCGAAGACCTCGGTGTAGCTCATGACCTTCTGCTTTTTCACGGCAGTCCGGCCCGTTGCGGGGTCGAACGGCGGCGTTCCATGGAACTGGGCCGGATTGCACTCGGCGAACTCGCAGCCCTTCCCCTTCTTCGTGATCACGTGGATGAGCACCGGCCAGGTGAAATCCTTGATATTCCGGAAGGTCTCGAGGAGATGGTCCATGCGGTGCCCGTCGATGGGGCCGACGTACTGGAACCCCAGCTCTTCGAACAGGAGGCCCGGCGCCATGAGGCCCTTGATGGACTCCTCGGCCTTCTTGGCGATATTGAACATGGACTCGCCCACCCGGGGGATCCCTTGTAAGAATTGCTTGGTCTCCAGCTTCAGTTTGGTGTAGAAATTGCCGGTCATCATCCGGTTGAGATAGGACGAGAGCGCCCCCACGTTCGGCGAGATGGACATCTCGTTGTCGTTGAGAATGACCACCAGGTTCTTCTTGAGATGCCCCGCCTGGTTCAGCCCCTCGAAGGCAAGGCCCGCGGAGATGGATCCGTCGCCGATCACGGCGATGACCTTGAAATCCTCGCCCTTGATGTCCCGCGCCGCCACCATGCCGAGCGCGGCCGAGATGGACGTGCTGGCGTGGCCGACGTTGAAATGGTCGCAGGGGCTCTCCTCGCGCTTCGGGAAGCCGCTGATCCCGCCGAACTGCCGGAGGGTCTTGAACCGCTCCCGTCTGCCCGTCAGGAGCTTGTGGGCGTACGCCTGGTGGCCCACATCCCAGATGATCCTGTCCTTCGGCGTGTCAAAGACATAGTGCAGCGCCACGGTCAGGTCAACGACTCCGAGGCTCGGCGCAAGATGTCCGCCGGTCTGGGACACGGTCCCGATGATCGTTTCCCGGAGCTCATCCACCAGCTTCGGGAGGTCCGCTTCCGGGACCTGCCGCAGGTCCGCAGGGCTATTGATGGTATCGAGAATCATGATAGTACCTCAGTCGAACATCAGTCAAAAATCAGTCGTTAGTCGGCAGTCGTTAGTCGTCAGTGGTTAGTCGTCAGTCTTCAGTCGACAGCTCTTGACTGCTGACTGCCGACTGCCCTTTGACTGCTTCTAATTGACTCTGTTTATTATATACTTCGCCAGTTCTCTTAACGGATCGGCCTTGCGGTCAAAGTCCTTGAGTGCTTCAACGGCATGGCCCGCCACCTCATTGGCCCTTCGCCGCGATTCCGCAAGCCCGTAAAAGCTCGGGAAGGTCTTCTTCCCCTTCTTCATGTCGCTTCCCACGTCCTTGCCGATCTCCTTCTGCGTCCCGACGATATCGAGGATGTCGTCGGCGATCTGGAAGGCAAGGCCGACCATCTCCCCGTATCGCGTGAGGGCCTTCAGTCGCTTCTCGCTCGCCCTGGCGTACAGCGCCCCCACCCTGACCGATGCCCGGATCAAGGCGCCGGTCTTGTGGGTGTGAATATATTCGAGGGTCGGAAAGTCGACATCCTTGCCCTCCGATTCCATGTCAACCACCTGGCCGCCCACCATGCCGAGGACGCCGGAGGCCAGGGACACTTCCCGGATGACGGCGACAAGCCGCTGCGCCGGTATCGTTCTCAGCCGCCGGGGGTCCGAAAGGGCCTCGAACGCCAGGTTCAGCAGACCGTCCCCCGCCAGGATGGCAATGGCCTCGCCGTACACCTTGTGGCATGTCGGTCTGCCGCGCCGGAAATCGTCGTCATCCATGGCAGGAAGGTCGTCATGGATGAGGGAATAGGTATGAATGAGCTCAAGGGTGCCGGCAACAGGAAGCAGTCCGGCGGTATTGGCGCCGAGCGTCTCGGCCGCTGCGATGGCGAGGATCGGCCGCACCCGCTTGCCGCCGGCAAAAAGGCTGTACCGCATGGCCTCGAACACCTTGGGCGGAAAGGTCTTCGCGGGCGGGACCAGAGCTTCAAGGGCTTTGTCAACGACTGCCCGCTTTTTGGTGAGATATGCCTTGATGTCCATGATCGTACTTTTCAAAAGGATGCTTTTTTTACCCTTAGCCCTTGAACGTTGAACATTGAACGTGGTTTTATTCTTCCTCATCCTCGAAGGGCTTTGCGGTCATTTTACCGTTCTTGTCTTTCATAAGAATTTCCACCTTGCGCTCGGCTTCCTCGAGCCTGGCGTTGCAGATGCGGGCAAGCTTCACGCCCTCTTCGAAGAGCTTGAGCGATTGCTCGAGGCCGAGTTCGCCCGCTTCGAGCGAGCTTACGATCTCTTCCAGTCTGGCAAGGGCAGCCTCGAATTTTTTTTCCGCCATAGGATCATGTCTCCTGCTGCAACAACGGTGGGCAAAGC
>JAFNGD010000278.1 GCA_017885365.1 Nitrospirota bacterium | reverse complement strand
CGGTGTTGCCGCAGCAGTGGACGCCGGCCAGGCCGCCCTCGGCGTGAACGGCCTCGATCACCTCCCGAAGGTGGGCCACCACGTCCTCGCGCTTGACGGAGACGTAGGTCGAGCTGCCGAAGGCCGAGAGGATCGGCTCGTCGACGAAGCAGATCACCCCCCGCTCGGCGTAGGGCTTGAACTTCCGGATCTGCCACCGGCACTTCATCGCGAGGCCTTTGACGACCGTGTCGACGAACTCCTCGTTGTAGTAGATCGCCCGCTTGTTCTCGTCCACGATCGTGAGGGCGAAGGACAGGGGGCCCGTGGTCTGGCACTTCACGAAGGGGACCTTCTTGCCCCGGGCCTTCAGGGCGGCCTCGAAGGCCGGGATCCCGGCGGCGAAGTCGGCGCCGATGGCGGCGACCTCGTAGTCCCCCGACTCCTGGGCGGCCATGTACCCCTCGTAAAACCGGGCGAGGTCCTCCGAGTAGTCCCCGGAGGTGTCGAAGGACATGCGGGCCTTCGCCTCGTCCAGGACCACCCGCGGCAGACCCTCGGAGTACTGGATCTCCATCTGCTCCCGGAAATTCCTCTTCGGGAGCTGGGGCCAGATCGGCGCCTCGGGGAGGTACTGGAGCGACAGCGCCGCTGCCTCGTCGGGATCGGTGATCGGCAGGCTGCCGATACCGGTGGCTATGCAGTTGAAATCAGGGGACATTGAGTGATGGTCCTTTCACGGGTTCTATCAGAGTAAAGTGCATTATATATTCGGGTGGGGGAAATTACAACGGAAAGATTAATGAGAATAAGGAAAGTACGGCAGCCACAGAGGCACAGAGGAAGTCCGAGAATTTTCGATGAACGCGCTGTCAGAAGAGGGCCGTTTCCCTCCGCGTCTCTGTGCCTCCGTGGCGAATAGGTTTGACGTTAGATCATTTTCTGCATTCTGTCAGAGACCTCTCGGGTTAGCTTCAGGATCGCTTCTGCCTGTTCTAGCGTCAGGCTCCCCAGTCCGCAGGAAGGTGTGATGAGGCATTGGCGCAGGATGGTTGTGCGGTCGATCCCTGAGCCAACGAGCCGCTGTATCCCGCCTTCGAGTTTATCGATCAGGCTGTCCGCGGTCTCTTCGCCGGTGAAGCCGGTCGTCGGCACGATGCCCCAGGCAAGGCTNNACGATGTCCACGCCGGTCCGGAAGAGGAGGGGCCAGTCAGCATTGCCGCAGCAATGGATACCGGTGATGCCGCCCTCGTCATGGACCATTGCGATGATCTCGCGAAGTTTGTCCGCGACCATGTCCGGGGATAGCGAATACAGACCGGAACTGAGCGCGTACATGGCCGGGTCGTCGATAAAGATGATGACCGGCAGACCGAACTGCTTCAGGACCCTGACCTGCCAGGCCGCCTTCATGGCGAGCCCCTTGGTGATGGCGTCAAAGAGCATGTCGTTGTAAACGATATCCTTGCCAGCATGGTCCTTTACGGTTATGCCGAAGGTGAGGGGGCCGGTGCAGTGGCCTTTGAGGAAGCTGGCGCGGGAAGGCAAACCATTTCTTTTTAGCGAGGCGACGAAGGCGTAGAAGCCTGCAGCGTACTCTTCCGATATTCTGAAGTGTTCAACATCCTGTGCCAGGTATCGCTCAAAGAACCGTTCGAGATCGGATGACAGGTCGCGGGAAGTGTCAACAGATATACGCTCTCGTGCCCGGTCAACGACCATCCCCGGCAGGCCTTCGCTGTACTGAATGCAGAAGTGCTCCAGGAGCGTCCTCTGCGGGAGCTGCGGCCAGATCGGGGCTTCCGGGAGGTATCGGAGCGCCAGCGCTACTGCCTTGTCCGGATCAGTGTGGGGAAGGCTGCCGATGCCGGTGGCCATGCAGTTGAAAACAGGGAACATGCTCCATTATATAAAGGAGAAATAAAAAAACAATCTCATTTCGCTGTGACGCTGTTTCTCACGGCGCATTGCAAATGCCGTAAGAACCGGGTCGCGGATGAAGCATTCTGAGAAACAATACGCTCAATGTCGTCCGATGGCGTTTTGTTCTTGACAGGAGCCTTTACTCTGGTGACCTTGTCCATGCGTTCCTGGTGCACACCCGTGAGGTTCTATTGTCTTTTGTCCCGCAGAGAGGGAAACTCGGCAACTTTACAGGAGCGATGTCGCGGCGGGAAATTCATTTCGCACAAGAGGCAGGGTGAACGTGAACGAACTGCCTTTGCCGAGCGTGCTCACGGCCCAGATCCTGCCGCCATGGTGCTCGATGATCTGGCGCGCAATGGCCAGACCAAGTCCCGTGCCCTCGACCGTGCCGGCCTGCTGGTCGCCGGATCGGTGGAACTTCTCGAATATCAGTTCAAGGTCCTCCGCGGGAATGCCAATGCCGGTATCCGAGATTTCCACTGCAATTTGCGCAACAGGATCCGATTCCTGGCGCCCAGCTATCCGGACCGTGCCTCCCGCCGGAGTGAACTTGACCGCGTTGGACAGGAGATTGGTTATGACCTGGCGGAGCCGATCACGATCTCCGAGAAAATCCGGGAGGGGCGAATCGAGCGTGATCGTCAGGTGAAGCCCCTTGTTCTCCAGAAGGGGATGCATGTTGGAAACGGCATTCCGGATGATGTCCTCTAGGGACACCTTGTCAACCCGCCATTTGATCGAACCTGCTTCGATCCTGGCGAGATCGAGAAGGGCGGAGATCAGGCGCGTCAGGCTGTCAGACTCGGTATTGATGGTGCTCACGAGCGTCGTCCTCTGCTGTTCAGGCATGCCGGGTTTCATCATGAGCAGTTCGGCGAAGGCCTTGATGGTCGTGAGCGGAGTGCGAAGTTCATGGGAAACCACGGAAACGAACTCCGATTTCAATTTGTCGATCGTCTTCAGCTTCTGGTTTGCCTCCTGGAGCTCAGCGATGAGCCTCTCCCGCTCCTCCTCGGCGCGCTTGTGATCGGTGATATCGCTCACGACGCATACAATGGCCAGCGGTTCGCCGCTTGGGTGCGCCATGATCGAGGTGGATACGCTGAGGGTCCGGCTGGTGCCTGTTTGCGGTTGGTAGTCCACTTCGATGTGACTGACCGTCCCGCGGCCGATGATGGACTCGAGCTTCTCGACGAAAGCGGTGCTGCGGACCATACTGGCGGCAGGCCGCTTTCCGACAAGCTCCTGCTCGCGATACCCGAACAGGCTGCACGTTGCCCGGTTGACCAGCCTGACGACCCCATCCGGGTCGAGCACGATCAACGCGTCGTTCATGGTATCGGTGATCTGGCGGGCGGCAAAGGCGGGAGTGATCGCCCGGAATCGGTAAAAGAATATTGAACGAGCCGCGATTATGGTGAAGAAGAACATCGGAACGTACCCGAAGGGGTACAATGCGATCCCGAAGGAAGGGACAAAATCGAAGGCCGCGAAGACTCCGGCGCCAAAGGCGATCAATAATGTTCTGGCGCGCATCCGCTGTGCAGAGCCTTTGCCGCCGGTGCGGTACCCTGCCACGAAGCCGCGCAGCGCCATGAGCATGATGCCGGAAAAATACAGCAGGAAGGGTATGCTGGTCATACCGTATCGGGGATAAAAGCCCCACGAGAAGTGGTTCAGGGAGGCGAACTGGATGTCGGTCACACTATTGACCAAAACGAATAGAACGCTGATGATCCAGCCGGCCAGGACGCGCTTTCTGGCCTTTTCATACCCCTCCACCATCAGTGCGCTGAAATGGTTGGCAGCGGCAGGAATGAACGCGATGCCCACATGGCCGACCCTCGCCCACCACATCGCGAGCTGCGGGTCGCGCGAGCTGTACATCCATGAAAAACCGAAGAACCACACGCCTATGCTCAGCGTCAGCACGAAAAAAACCACGCTTACGTGGGCTCCTTCTCCCCGGATCAGTGAAAATAAACCGAGAGAGAATAGCACCAGCGCAACCACGAACGTCTGGATCGCAAGGGGGTTGAGAAAATATGGCGTGAGATCAAAAAGGAGATGAATCATACGCTCTCCCGTTGTCGTCCGAACCTTTCCGCTATTGTAACATACTATCTCCGCTCCTCAAGGCTGTATCTCGTGGAATTTTCTGCTGCCCTTTCCCGTTAAAATCGACAGCCTCGTTCAGCATGAACAGAAAGGCCCGCTTTTCGGCATCCTCCCGCCGTCTGATATCTTTATCTCCCCTTGTCACGTTCCTGAAATATTTGCTATGCTTTCCTTATCATGACGCACGCAGGGCGATCGAGACATGACGGGGAGGAAGGACCATGAAAGCGATCAAGATATCGAACTATGGTGATGCAAGTGTCCTGCAGCTGACGGACAGGTCACCGAAACCGGCACCGGCGAAAGGACAGGTCCTCGTGAAGATCCATGCGGCAGGCGTGAATTTCGTCGATATTTACCAGCGGCGGGGGACCTATCCGCTCCATCTGCCATACATTCCGGGACTGGAGGCGGCGGGCGTGGTGGAGGCGCTCGGGCCGGGAGCGAAAGGCTTTCGCATCGGCGACCGGGTCGCCTATACCGGCCACATTGGGAGCTACAGCGAGTACACGGCGATCGCCGCGGACCGGCTGATCAAGCTGCCGAAAGGGCTGTCCTTTGAGCAGGGCGCGGCGTTCCCGCTGCAGGGGATGACAGCGCACTACCTGCTGCATGATTTCCGTAAGCTGAAAAAGGGGGACACGGTCCTGGTCCCCGCCGCTGCAGGCGGGGTCGGGCTCCTTCTGGTGCAATGGCTGAAGCAACTCGGCGCCCGGGTCATCGGAACGGTCTCCACGGAGGAAAAGGCCATGGCTGCAAAAAAGGCGGGTGCCAAACACGTGATCCTGTACACGCAGCAGGATTTTGTGAGCGAGGTGAAGCGCCTCACGGACGGCCGGGGCGCGGACCTTATCATCGACGGTGTGGGTAAGAGCACGTTCACCGGAGACCTGGAGGCAGCAGCGGTCCGCGGCCATGTGGTGATCTTCGGCTCGGCNNTCCGGCGGCAGTCTGGTGAACTTTACGAGAACTCCGGAAGAGATCGCCCGCCGGTCCCGGGATGTCCTGCATGCGATCAAGCAGCGGTGGCTGAAGCTGCGCATCGACCACATCCTGCCGCTGGCCGAGGCCGGGAACGCGCACCGCATGCTCGAGGGCCGGCAGACCATGGGCAAGGTCGTGCTGAAGGTGGTCGACTGAGCAAGGCGGAAACGATCGGAGAAAACCGGATCTGCCCTCTGCGTGCAAAGAGCATTGAATCCAGGAACGAGCGCATTCCCCGCGGTTTGCTGCGGGATTAGCGAGCGATTAGAACATAACATTACCTTGAGGATCGAAGCTCCATGCAGCTATCTGTAGGGAGCTTAAATCCAGGAGCGACCGCATTCCCCTTAGCTTGCTGCAGGGTGCTTCAACAGCTTGCTCTGTGCGAACGATCGATGCCCCTGCCGCTCCCGTCAATTTTCCCTTTACTTGAATAGGACATCCTGATAGTATTCCCCCCATGAAATACGGTGCCAAGGCCATCAAGCAGGCAACGCTTGAGATATGGGACAATCCGAACCCGGACCGCGACTACACGATCGAGATATCCTATCCCGAGTTCACCTGCCTCTGCCCGCGCTCGGGCTATCCGGACTTCGCCACGATCACCATCACCTATGTGCCGAACAGGAAGATCGTTGAGCTCAAGGCGCTGAAGCTCTGGCTGAACGGGTTCCGCGACCAAAGCATCTCCCACGAGGCGGTGACCAACCTGATCTTTGACGTGCTGAAAAAGAGCCTCAAGCCGCGCGCCCTTGAAGTGACCGGTGACTTCAATGTTCGGGGCAATGTGAAGACCGTCATTCGTGTTGTGCTGTAGTCCCGATGCGCCCGCCGCGTCGTCCTTCCAACTCTGTTACTAGGTGCAACCCGATGAAATCCCTTGACTATTCCCGTCCTCCGTGTTATGAATTTTTTACACTTACGAGCTGAGGTCATTCATGAGATCCCGTTCCAGCGTTCTTGTATTCGCATTCATCCTTTCGCTCCTGCCTGCTGCCGTGCCGGCCGTGACCGCGCCGGAGTCTTTCGCCCCGCTGGTGAAGGCGAACAAGGCGTCGGTGGTGAACATCTCGACACGCCAGGTCATCAAGGTCCGCCAGCCGTCGCCCTTCGGCGACCCGCAGATGGACGACTTCTTCTACCGCTTCTTCGGCGGCCAGGCACCGCAGAAGGAACAGGTGCGTCAGAGCCTCGGCTCCGGCTTCGTCATCAGCCCTGATGGCTATATCCTGACCAACAACCACGTGGTGGACAAGGCGAAGGACATCAAGGTGTCCTTTGACGACGGCCGAGTCCTTGAGGCGAAGCTTATCGGCAAATCGCCGGAGATCGATATCGCGCTCATCAAGGTCGAGGCCATGGGCCTGCCTGCGGTCACGCTGGGCGATTCCGAGGCGCTGGAAGTGGGTGACTGGGTCATGGCCATCGGGAACCCCTTCGGCCTGTCCCACACGGTGACGAAGGGTATTGTGTCCGCGAAAGGGCGGGTCATCGGCGTGGGGCCTTACGATGATCTCATCCAGACCGACGCGGCGATCAACCCGGGCAACAGCGGTGGCCCGCTCTTCAGCATGAAGGGGGAAGTGATCGGCATCAACACGATCATCATCGCCACGGGGCAGAACCTGGGATTCGCCGTGCCCATCAACATGGTGAAAGAGGTATTGCCGTCCATCAAGGCAACGGGCAAGCCCGACCTGGGATGGCTTGGCGTGGACGCTCAGGCGATCACGCCGGAGATTGCCGAGGCACTGGGTATGTCCGAACCTGTCGGCGCCATCATCAGGTCGGTGACCAAAGGCGGCCCGGCGGACAAAGCGGGACTGCTCCGGGGGGATGTCATCATCGAACTGGACGGCAAGAAGATCCTGAGCCCCGCCGAGCTTCCCCGGATGATCGCCTTCGGGCATATCGGCAAGACCGTGACGTTCAAGGTGGGCCGTCAGGGCAAGACCATCGAGGTCAAGGTCGTGGTCGAAAAAAGACCGGAGAAGAGCTGAATCTGGAGTGTGGCGTTCGGGGTGCGGAGTAATAAATGCGCAGTGAGCGATGTCCTTGCATGACATTCTGCGCTTCGCACTTGGCGCCCCTCACGGGAAAAAAGGAGCATAGCCATGTTTGGTCTCGGTGTCCCTGAACTGATCGTAATCTTCGTGATCGCCCTGGTGGTCTTCGGCCCGAAGAAGCTGCCCGAGCTGGGCAAGGCGCTGGGAAAGGGCATCGCCGAGTTCAAGCGCGCCACCGAGGAGGTGAAGGAAACCATCCAGTCCGAGGTGCGAGACGCCGAACACGCCGTGGACATCAAGAAATTGAAGGCCGAGGTGGAGGGAGCTGAGGCCGACTTGCGAAAAGCGCTGACGGATGATGAGCAGCCGACGTCCGCCAAGCCAACGGACAGTGCTGTCCAGGAGTCGCAGGCCGCGCCCGGCCAGGAGTCACCGGAGCCGCCGGTTTCAAAGGATGCAAAGGAAAAGGGCGCCGATCCTTATGACAAGGCCTGAAGAAAGCAAGATGTCGTTCTGGTCCCACCTCGATGAGCTTCGCAAGCGCATCGTCAACGCGGCCATCGCCATCGGGATCGGGTTCGTGGTCTGTTTTGCCTATTCCGAGGAGATCCTTAACCTGCTGCTGCTGCCGATGAACGCCACCGTCGCGTTCGCCCTGACGTTCCCTTTCGTCACCTTCATTCCCAACAAGGTCGTCCAGACCCTGCATTTCACGGCGCTCACTGAACCCTTCATGTCGCACCTGAAGATCGGGTTCATTGCCGGCATCATGCTGATGATCCCGGTGCTCTTGCGCCAGATCTGGCTGTTCATCGCGCCCGGCCTGCTGCCGCGGGAGCGCTCGTACGCTGGGCAGTTCGTCTTCTTCGCCACGATCTTCTTCGCCGTTGGTGTCCTGTTCTGCTTCTTCATCCTGCTGCCCATCGCGGNNCCCATTCCTGATCTCCTACAAGGCCGAGCACCTGACGCCTATCATCAAGATCGGCGACTATATCGACTTCACGCTCAAGTTCATGCTCGCCACGGGCGCGGTGTTCGAGCTCCCGCTCATCATGATCCTGCTCGGCCGCATGGGCATCATCAACGTCGATTCGCTCACGAAGTTCCGCAAGTACGCCTTCCTTATCTCCTTCATCATCGGCGGCATCGTCAC
>JAFNGD010000277.1 GCA_017885365.1 Nitrospirota bacterium | reverse complement strand
GGCGACGCCGAGATGGAACAGAAGATGAACCGCGTCATCCGCGCCTGCGTGGAATTGGGCGGGAAGAACCCCCTTGTGAGCATCCACGACCAGGGTGCGGGCGGGAACTGCAACGTGGTGAAGGAGATCGTCCATCCCGCGGGCGCGAAGATCGAGATCCGGAAGATCCAGGTGGGTGACGAGACCCTGTCGGCGATCGAGATCTGGGGCGCCGAATACCAGGAGCAGAACGCGTTGTTGCTGAAGCCGGAGCACGCGCCGCTCTTCGAGGACCTCTGCAGGCGCGAAAAGGTGCCGGTGGCGTTCATCGGCCAGGTCACCGGCGATGGATACATCGTGCTGCATGACGCGAGCGACGGGTCTACGCCGGTGAACCTCGAGCTGTCAAAAGTGCTCGGCGACATGCCGCAAAAGACCTTCACACTCGACCGCAGGAAACCGGCGCTCAAACCCCTCGAACTTTCTCCTGATCTCACGGCCAGGAAGGCCCTTGACCGTGTACTGAGGCTTCTTTCCGTCGGATCCAAACGGTTTCTTACGAATAAGGTCGACCGGTCCGTGACAGGCCTCATCGCGCGCCAGCAATGCGCAGGCCCCTTGCAACTCACGGTGTCCGATGTCGCGGTCATTGCCCAGTCCCATTTCGGTACCACCGGCGCGGCCTGTTCCATCGGCGAGCAGCCGGTGAAGGAGCTGCTCGACCCGGCTGCCATGGCGAGGATGAGCGTCGCCGAGGCGCTTACGAACATTGTCTGGGCCGAGGTGAGCGGGCTCGGGGACATCCGCTGCTCCGGCAACTGGATGTGGGCGCCCAAGCTCCCGGGCGAAAGCAGCCGCCTATACGATGCCGCCATCGCCATGCGGGACATCATGATCAAGCTCGGCATCGCGGTCGACGGCGGGAAGGACAGCCTTTCGATGGCTGCGAAAGTGACCAACGCCGATGGATCGCACGAGACCGTGAAATCGCCTGGCACGCTCGTCATCTCCGCCTACGTCACCTGCCCTGACATCACCAAGACGGTCACGCCGGACCTCAAGATGCCGGGGCGGAGCAAGCTCCTGTTCATCGACCTTTCAGGCGGCAGGAACCGCCTCGGCGGCTCGGCCCTGGCGCAGGTCTTCGGCCAGACAGGCGACGAATCGCCGGATATCGAGGATGCTGAACTGCTGAAGCGCGGGTTCAATGCTGTGCAGAAGCTGATCAAAAAGCGTCTCATACTTGCCGGCCACGACCGCTCCGATGGAGGCCTCATCACGACGCTGCTCGAGATGGCCTTCTCCGGGAATTGCGGCATAGATATCAACCTGCCGATTGAGAACGTTCACAGCAGCGATCCGATCACGGCGCTCTTCTCCGAAGAGGCCGGGCTGGTCATTGAATATTTGCCGACATGCGAAGCGGCGATCTTCCGGGTCCTGAACAGCGCCGACGTACCGTTCTTCATGATCGGCGAGACCAGGCAGGAGAAGCGCGTCAGGGTGAGTTTGGGCTGGAAGAGCGTTCTGGATGAGGACATGCGCATGCTCCGCGATATCTGGGAAGAGACGAGCCACCAGCTCGATCTGTTCCAGAGGAACCCGGACAGTATCCGTGAAGAGCGGAAGAACAGCTATGACCGGAAGGGACCGCAATTCATCGTTCCCTTCAAGCCTGAGCCGACGTCAGCGTCCGTGCTCGCGTGGAAGGACAAGCCTAAGGTCGCGGTGATCCGGGAAGAGGGGAGCAACGGCGACCGCGAGATGGCCTCGGCCTTCGCCCTCGCAGGCTTTGAACCCTGGGACGTGATGATGACGGACCTGCTCGAAGGTCGGGTGACGCTCGACGGCTTCCGCGGCGTGGCGTTCGTCGGCGGGTTCAGCTACGCCGATGTGCTCGATTCAGCGAAGGGATGGGCGGCGAGCATACGGTTCAACAAGAAGGTCTGGGACCAGTTCGAGCGCTTCTATCACCGGCCCGACAGCTTCAGCCTCGGCGTGTGCAACGGCTGCCAGCTCATGGCGCTGCTCGGCTGGGTGCCGTGGCGGAGCATTGCCGACGAGCTGCAGCCGCGTTTCATCCACAATCGTTCCGGCCGTTTCGAGTCCCGCTTCTCCACCGTGAAGGTCCTGAAGAGCCCGGCCATCATGTTCCAGGGCATGGAGAACTCGGTGCTCGGCATCTGGGTCGCTCATGGCGAAGGCATGGCGTACTTTCCCGATAAGAAGATCTACCAGGAAGCCGAGTTCGGCCTCGCGCCGGTACGCTACGTTGATGACAACAACGATATTACCGAAGCCTATCCGTTCAACCCGAATGGATCGCCTGCGGGCATCGCGGGCCTGTGCTCCCCCGATGGCAGGCATCTTGCCATGATGCCGCACCCCGANNTGGCTCCGGATGTTCCAGAATGCCCGGGAATGGTGCGAGAGGGAACACTAACCGCGGCATCGCATGCCTGATCACGGGCAGGCGAGGCGGTCGGCGGAGAAAGGCTGAGCTTGGCCATGATCACATTCACGAACATCCTCGATACGCTCCTCCTGTTCGTCATTGCGGCCGGCACGGTCTACATCGCCTATCATTACTATCGGATGGACAAAGCGCAAGCGAACCTCGATTTGTATGAAAATCGCCTGCGCATATACCGGGAAATCGTACAGCTCCTCAGCACCATCACCCGCGATGGGGATATTTCTCGCCAAAGCCTGCAGGAGTTCCGGACAAAGACCCAGGAAGGCGCATTTCTCTTCGGCCAGGAGATAACGGATTATATCGACAAGCTGCATGCGCAGGCGTCGAAGCTGCGGGTCACCAATGACCGTTTGAAGAGCACCGATCTCCCCATCGGCGAGGAGCGCGACAGGGTCACCGTGGAGAATTCGAAGCAGCTCATATGGCTGGCCGATCAGCTTCCCCAGCTGAAGAAGCTGTTCGAACCTTATCTGGGAAGCGACGCGGTGATACAGGACCGACAGCAGGAACCCTAGCGATTTGAGAAAAGGACCGTTCAGAGCCCGTCAAGGGACCGCTGCGTACGAGAAGAAACCATCCGCAACGGATACATATCCGGGCGGACAGGCGTGAGCATCGTCAACGACCAGATATTCGATAAGTGATAGCACTGCAAGGAGGAGTCATGGCACAGGTAAGGCAGGGTGATACAGTACAGGTCAATTACACGGGGAAGCTGCATGACGGGACGATCTTCGATACGTCGCTCGACCGGCATCCATTGCAGTTCACGCTGGGCAAGGGACAGTTGATCGCGGGCTTCGAAAAGGCCGTGCTCGGCATGACCGCGGGCGATAAAAAGACCGTGGTGATATCCGTTGCCGAGGCATACGGGCCGCGGCAGGATTCCGCGGTGGTCGAGGTGGAGCGGAAACACCTGCCGCCGAACCTGGACGCGCAGATCGGTCAGCGGCTCGAGATCACGCAGGAGAACGATGAGGTCGTACTGGTGACGGTCACCGGAAAGACCGACACGACGCTCACCCTCGATGCCAACCATCCGCTGGCGGGGAAGGATCTGACCTTCGATATCGAACTGGTATCGATTCTGGGATAGGGGAAGGGAACGAGGTGGCGGGCATGCTCAAACACATCGTGCTGTTCAAGCTGAAGGAACATGCGGAAGGCGCGGGCAAGGCGGAGAACGCCAGGAGGGTGAAGGAAGCGCTGGAGTCCCTCGCGAAGAAGATACCGCAGGTCCGAGACCTCGAGGTCGGTATCAACATCATTCCGTCAGATGCCGCCTACGACGTGGCGCTGATCACGGAATTCGCCGATGAGAATGACCTTGCTCTCTATATACATCATCCCGAGCACGTGAAGGTCGCAGAGTTCGTGGGAAAGGTCCGGGAAGGCAGGGTGGTGGTGGATTACATCGTGTAGTCGAGATACAGTCGAGGAGCAGTCGGCGGTCGAGAAGAAGTCTTTCGTCATGACGCGGTTAAAACAATGATTCGTATTGCACCTCTGATCTCCGACCGGATTGTATCTGTGTTCATCGGTGGTTTCTGGTAATACCTTTCCTTGCATTGCATACCCTATTGATCCGTGGTTCCCATGGCTGTCAATCCAGTGAGACCACGAAGCTGCCCGGATAGCCCTGGTCAGAGAAGCGTGCCTCCGCCTCCTCTGCCTCGTGCAGGGAAGAGAATTTGCCAGCCTGCACCCGGTAGAAGAATTCGCCGTTCACGCTGGCCGACCTCACCTCGGAATACCCGTGCAGCTTCTTCATCTCTTCGGAAAGTCGTTTGGCGTTCTGCTGATCCTTGAACGCGCCGACCTGAACGGAGTAGTTGCCGCTGTCGTAGGTCTCCGGCGCCTTGTAGCTTTCCCCGCCCGGCCCGCCCGCCTTATAGCCCAGCGCCTCGATCCGCACTGGCGCGGTGCCCTTCAGATCAACGCCCAGCTTCTTCGCCGCCGAGTAAGAGAGGTCGATGACGCGGTTCTTGACAAAGGGGCCGCGGTCGTTGACCCGCACCACGGTCTCGCGTCCATTCTCCTTGTTCCGCACTTTGACGAACACGCCGAGCGGCAGGGTCTTGTGCGCGGCAGTCATGGCATGCATATCGTAGGTCTCGCCGTTGCTCGTTTTCTTCCCATGAAAGTCCTTCCCGTACCAACTTGCCACGCCTTCCTGGGTGAAGCCGACGTGTGATTTAAGCGGTTCATATCGTTTACCGAGTACCGTGTATGGCCGCTGGGAGGCCTTCGTTTTACCGCTCTCCGGGGTTGTCGCCGGCTTCTTCCCGCTGCATGCGTTCATCAGCACACCCAGAGAAAGGATGGTCAGAAAAGACCAAGCGGCGATGGTGAAGGTTTTCGAAAGGATCGATCGCATGGCTGTGCATTTTTACCAGACGTTATCCTTTTTGTCCATAGAAAAAGCCCTCGCTTGACAGCAATATCATGCGATCGGTTGGACCATGTTGAAGAATTCAGGAGCATGCACGCTCCCCGCTTGCTAGGGGTCAGCGAGTGATTGGGATAACGATCATTTCCTTGAGGATCGAAGACCCTTTGCAGCAAGTAGCAGGGAGCTTCAAAATCATGAAAGACATAGAAAGATGAGAAGGAAGTGCCGTCAGCGTGAGGGAATAAGGACGATATCGAACATGGCTTCGTTCTTGCCGGAACCAGGATAGTGCTGAGTGACGAGGGTTTGGAAACCTTTTGCGGAAATGCGTAGATGAATATGCGGCGGTCTTCCGAAGTAGGTTGGCGGGACATTGCTTTCGAAGCGATAGGCGCCTGATGCGTCGGCGATAACCGTGGCGCGGTGTGCGTCGTCATAATCGCCGTCAGGCCCCGCTAGCCAGAGCTCGATGACCGCTCCGGCAACAGGACCGCAATTCTTCGATGACCGGATAACACCGTAAAGGATATAGCCCTTCCCTACGCTTACCCGGACCGGTGCGTTCGGCTTGTAGAATGGCCCCAGCATATCCTCATCCGTAGGTGTGCAGACAGCAGCAAACAAGGTTCGTCCGAAGACCGCCGGGAAGAATAGCGATAGAGCCAGAATAATGACAATGAAGCAATGCACTCTGTTCATCATTGTCGAAGAATAACCTTTTTTTTCCACGTCCGCAAGTCGAGCGCATTGATCACATCATTATAATCACCAAGAGTATCGCATAAAGAGCTTCTTCATTTTGCACAAGGTGTAATCTTTTGCATGAAAGTGTTCGCGAAATATAATCCCTGCCGAGATTGCGGATTCTTTTCACAAGAAATAAAGGAGGCGGCCTTGCCAACTTACCGCTGTTCTGCTACATTCCAATCCAGTGACCCGTTCGGTCGTTGATCGACGGCACCATAAAACCACAGGGGGCAACTTAATCATAAATCAAGGAGGAGCAAGCATGAAGAGGATCGTAGCTGTTGTTGTGCTGTTGTTGTTCGTTGCTGCACCGGTGATGGCCGCGGACACGGTCACGCTGAAGGCGAAGAACGGGGACGTGACCTTCAACCACAAGGTCCACGGCGAGAAGGTCGGCTGCAAGGCCTGCCACCCCGAGGCGACGCCGGCGAAGCTGACGCTGGGCGGCAAGGATCCCGCTCACAAGCTCTGCCAGGGCTGCCACACGGAGAAGAAAGCCGGCCCGACCAAGTGCATGGAGTGCCATAAGAAGAAATGATCTTCCGCCGTTCCCTTTCCGGGCCCCTTCAGGGGCCCGTTTTATTTTCCCTCGGTGTTCCGCTGGTCAGCCTGATTCTGTTTGCAAAGGATTTTTATCTGGTATATAATGCGCAGCGTTTCTGACACTTCTCCCGCCGGGCCAACACGGCGGGATTGCTGCTACAGGAGCCGTCCATGCACTGGAACAAAGAAGAGTCCCTTACCCGTCCCGAACTTGCGAAACTGCAGGGAGAACGACTCGCTAAGGTCTGCGAGCGGGTATACGCCCGCGTGCTGTTCTACAAGAAGGCCTTCGACGAGAAGGGCATCAAGCCGGGCGACATCAAGAGCATCGAGGATGTCGTCAAGCTTCCCTTCACCAAGAAGGTGGACCTTCGGGACAACTATCCCTACGGTCTCTTCGCCGAACCGCTCGAGAATATCGTCCGCATCCACGCCTCCTCAGGCACCACGGGCAAGCCCACGGTGGTCGCCTACAACCGCAACGACATCAACCTCTGGGCCGACGTCATGGC
>JAFNGD010000276.1 GCA_017885365.1 Nitrospirota bacterium | reverse complement strand
CGGTGGAACGGGATCAGGTACCGGAGCTTCTCACTGCCCGGGAAGATCCTGATCAGGCCGCCCAGCTCCTCCGTCAGGTAGTAGCCGTCAAGGTCGGGGTCGCGAAGACCCGCCATCTTGAAATGGAAGTCGTCCACCACCACGTGGTCGATACCGGCCTCGGCGATGCACCGTGGAAGGTGCGGCTCCCAGACCCGCTCGGCCAGCCACATGCCGTGGCAGTCGTAGCCTATCTTCTTCTTGACATAGTCCGAAAGCGCGCGGACCTGGCCGACCTTGTCCTCATCGGGCAGTACCGCCAGGATGGGCTCGTAAAACCCTCCGGACAGGACCTCCGCCCGGCCCTCGGCCACAAGCTCCCGCAGGGTGTCGATGAACTCCGGGTGTTTCTCCTCGAAGAAGCGGTACAGGATGCCCGTGTAGTGGAGGGTGATCTTGATCGACCGGTACCGCTTCAGCACGTTGATGAACGGAAGGTAGGCCTTCTGGTATGCTTCCTCGGCGACGAAGTCGAAGTTCCCGACAGGCTGGTGGTTATGGATGGCGAAGATGAACTGGACCTTGGGCATTATGCGGTAAATCCTTTGATTTTCCCTGCGTTTCGGTTTGGAGATACAGACTGGAATATTAGCCCCTGAAGCGGGAAAAGTCAATCAGAATCAGGGCGTTGACAGGTCTTCTAGCGGATACTGAACGGTAAAATCAAGGGCTGGCTGCTCGATGCGGTCAGCTGGAACGCTGTCTCCGGACAAGAGACACGACGACCAGAAGCAGCGTCACAGGCACCCAGATCCAGATCAATTCGCTCATGAGAACATCCCACCCCCACCGGCTGAAAAAGCCGCGCACGCCGATCGGTGCAACCTCGAGCGGTCGCCAGGGAAGGAAGTAGCGGGCGCTGCTGAAGGGGCTGAAGAACGCGACGCCGTACCCGCCATCGGTCATCGCGTCGAGAAAACCGTGGGAGGCCGTCGACACGAAGAAACAGGCGATCAGCAGCCACCACTGTGTCGTGAACCGCCGCACAGCAGGGAACGCGGCAACCGTGACCAGAACAGCGACGAGGAGGGCGAACAGGAGAGAATGAGAGAACCCCCGGTGGCCCAGAGCGGTACCGTAACGCACCCCGAGAAAGAAGCCAATCACGTCAACGTCCGGCAGGAGCGTGCAGACGATCGTCAGGACCCAGAAGCGCACGGACATCCGTTCCGGGAAGACCAGTTTCCCGGCGGCAAGGGCGATGAATCCATGCGTGAATGCAGAGGCCATAATTAGGACTGATTGACAGAATTATGCAGAGATCCGGTTCTCAACACGGGGGTGAGGTGCGCGGGGTTCAGCGACCCTCTCGACCCGCCTTGTTAGATGCGGCGTTGCAGATTTGCTCAGCGGCCCACTTTCCCGACTCTGCTGCGCCTTCGGTAAAGGGCATGCTCATGTAGTCGCCCGCCAACAGCACACGCTGATCCAAAGCGCGGCCATTTCTGTAGTGCAACAAAGCCTTTGCTCTCCCTACGTGCGAATAAGGCTCAGCGTGCTTCCAACGGTATATCCGTGTCGTGGCAATTTGCGTAGATAGTCCGGGAAAATATTTTTCCGCTTCCGGTGCCACTGTTTGGACGATGGCATCATCTGTCATCGACATCATGGATGCGGATGCAGTATTGGACAGTAATATGTTCAGCAACTGCCCCTGAGGAGCGCAATCGCGGTTCTTGTTCGATTCAATGCCGATGGCGGCGATGCTCCGGCGCTCGATGCGCGGAATGAACAAGCCATAAACATCCCTCAAGCTGTCAGGCAAACGGAAGTTGTCCTGCGTCATGACCGCAATGTTGATGTTCGCACTGTAGCGAGTTGTCATAAGACGACGGGCAAGCTCGTCGCCCTCGGAATAGAGGTATTGCGCAGCTGTAGCGGGGATTGCCAGGACCACATAATCGGCTATCATCCGTGAAGCGCCTGTAGTGATAGTTACCGAATCAGCGCCGCTTTCTAGCGAGCTGACGGGAGAGTCAAGAACAACATCCAAGCGAGCTGCAATCGCTTCCGGTAATGTACCGATCCCCCCGGAGAGGGTGAGGGTTCGTCCACGCCTGAATCCAAACGCCAACACCGCCAACGATAACGATAAAGAAGTTTCTTCCGGTTCCTGGAAGTAGAATCCTTGCAACATCGGCTCAAGCAAATATTCGGTCACAGATGAGTCCATCGCCCGATTGGCCCATGAGGAAACGGATTCAGTATCAAAGGACGACCATTTGCTGTAGTCGTTGAGCGGCAGGGAGTTCAGCGATCGGCGCATTTGCCAGCTACGCCAACCCAGCTTGACCCACGCCGACAGACCCAGGAGGCCGCTTGTCAACGCGTGAAGCTCGTTGTCAGTACGCATTCGGCGTATTTTCCCATTGCGCACAAATGCACTCCAAAGCGAAGTCTCGCGGACGTTTTTTTCTAATCCTAATTCAGCAGCAAGGGACAGTAAGAGACGGTATTCGCTCGATAAAAACTGAGCGCCGCAATCGACCAGAAAGCCGTTCACTGCATCTGTCGTCATCCGGCCACCCACTCGTCCAGATGCCTCCAGAACTTTAACAGTCATTCCGGCATTGACAAGGAAATGTGCGGCAGTAAGGCCGGCGATTCCGGCACCTATGACTATTATCTGTGGTGAATGTGCGTTCTTCATGAGCGTCTAACGAGTCTGTAGAAAAAGTCCCTCTCAAAGCCCCGACGCACCAGGCTTCGCTTAACGCTATTAAACTTCCGCGATGTCGTTCAATGATGACCAAGTGAGGAGAAGCCCGTCATTCGGGCACAGAATTATCGTCACTACTATTCTTATTAGCATCAGTGAAATTACGTCGCTGCTCTCAAGGGGTTAAAATGAGTCCTTTTAGGGGTTTTCCTACAGGTTCAACGCGCGCGTGACGCGCCGCCTTTTGGCGCGTCGCTGTGGACCCGCAGGTTAATTCTGTCGTTTTTCTCACTGAAAATAGTTTGACCATGCAAGCAAGCCAGAGCCGAGCGGTTTATTAATGGGTATAAATTCCACCAAAACGAAATTCATTGCAAAAACCGTTAGTGATAAAAAGCATAAGAGAAAGAGTGCAATACGAAGACTCATATGTCTATTCATTGTTTTCAGACTTACGTAAAAGATAACATCCAAAAAGATGAGTGCAATCAAGCCATCTTGAACCAAGAGCCACATTGATATTCTTGAAGGTGCGGTTATTTCATAGAGAGAAAATATTGCGACGATAATGTTTAAAATCACGATTGATCGAAGTGTAATCTTATTTTGATGTGGGGATTTCTTGACAAAGATTAGATAATAGGACGCGATAGCGATGCCGATGAGGAATAGTATATAAATCGTCCAAACGAGGGTAAAATGATTATATAGGTAATCTCTAATCGTGTCCCGGTAAGCGAGGACAATCTGGTCTACAACTCTCATTTGGTTCCTTTCTTCACTGGATTAACCATTTGTTGAGCGGTTAGACTGTCTGCATCTACCGCTATATGCAAGCATCTACAGGTCATGCATCTATATATAGATGCGGGCCATGTCTATACAGGTAGATGCTTATTCCTTTTTCAAGCAATCATAATGCATCTACATATATATGCTTTCCCATAGGTGAACTTGTGCTAATGCGATACATAACGAACCAGGGTTTATCCTCCGGCCGCGGGGTCAGATCTTTGCGATCCGATCCTGCCATCGCTTCGGATCGCGCTTCAAATGCATTACAGCTGTGACCAATATATGGTCTTGGCGTACCTGATACAGAACACCGTAAGGGAATCTGTCGGTCAGACAGCGTCGTGTGCGTGAGGAGAGAGGAGGCCATGCCTCCGGGAAGGAGAGAATGCGGTTCAGGGTGCTCTTTACCTCTGCAGCGAATTCAAAGCCGAGACCGGGGCACTGTTCATTGTAGTAGTCGACGGCTTCGGCCAGTTCCTGCTCTGCGCAGGAAAGGATGCGGACCTTCATCGTTTGTTGATCCGCTCTAAAACCGCCTTGGCCGAATCTGCCGCGATCTGTCCGGCATCGTAGGCATCGATGCGCGCTTCCGACTCCTCCGCCCAGAGCGCATCAATCTTGGTATCCGGGGCTTTGTCGAAGCTCTGGAAAAGCTTCTCGATCAATTCCGCGCGTTCGACAGGGCTAAGATTCAGCGCTTGCTTGAGTATGGCCTGCGTCGCAGTCGTCATGGATACGATCACCTCGTTTTCTGCAATATCAGGCTACACTTCACTATAGCACTGGCCCGCAGGGGAGTCAATAACTGCGCTCGGCACGACGAGCGGATAGCATAGGCTGCTGAGACGGTTCTCCTTCCGCAGTTCTATCATCCTACTCCTTTCCATCAGTAATGATCAGGATCACACCACCCGCTTCACCATCCTGCCGGCCAGGTAGAAGAAAAGCGCCGAGTAGGCCGCGAGGATGAGGACCGACGCGATATCAGGGGTCCGTCCGCCGGCAAGTGCGCGGAGAAGGATGCTCGCGTGGGTGAGCGGATAGACAAGGATCATGCTCTGGAACGGCTCCGGAAGCTTATCGGGCGAGAAGAAAGTCCCCGACAGGAAGGACATGGGGATGATTATGAAGCTGTTGAAGTTCGACATGTCCTCATGCGATTTCGCCACCATGGCCGCTGCCACTGCGGCCGAGGAGAAGCAGAAGGCAGTGAGCGCCAGCACCACAAAGAAGAAAGGCGACAGGTCCATGTGAACGCCGGAAACAAGGCCGACGATCATGAGCAGGACAGCGGAGAACAGCCCCCGCACCGTGCCAGTGAGCGCCCGACCCAGCGCGATGGACCACGGCCCGACGGGAGAGACCATCACTTCCTCGATGG
>JAFNGD010000275.1 GCA_017885365.1 Nitrospirota bacterium | reverse complement strand
GACCTTTGTCCATCTCGGCAAGGCGCTCATGGAGACCCTTGCGATCACACCCGATCGCATGCGAGCGGTCGTCAGCATACAGGGCTTTGAGAATATCCAGAAGGCACTAGACCGGAGAAAAGGGATCGTCTATTTCACCGGCCACATAGGCAACTGGGAACTGATGGCCGGTGCGGTTGCCAGCACCTTTCCGGTGAGCGTTGTCGCGGCGCCGATCGAGCCAGAACCGGTCAATGACATGATCATCAGGCTCCGGTCCAGGATGGGGGTCAAGACCATCCTGAGGAACAGGCCGGGCGCTGCAAAAGAGCTTATCCGCATCTTCCGGGAGAACCGGATCCTCGGGATCCTGATCGACCAGGACACCGATGTGGAAGGGGCGTTCGTGGATTTCATGGGAAGACCCGCCTGGACGCCGACGGCCGCGGCCCATATGGCCATCAAATTCGGCGCACCGGTGCTTTTTGGTTACATCCAGCGCACCGGCAATGACCGGCACATCATCACCATCGAAGGCCCCCTGGACCTGACCAGGTCCGGCAACGACGAAGAGGATATCAGGACCAATACCGCCATGTTCACAAAAAAAATAGAAGAGGTCATCCGTCGGAACCCGGAACAGTGGGTATGGATGCATCGCCGATGGAGACGACAACCATGAACGTGCCGAATCTGCTGTCCATCAGCAGGATCCTCGCGGTGCCGGTCTTCATCGTGCTCATGCTCGAACCGACACCGCTCCGCGCCCTGCTTGCCGGGATCGTGTTCTCCATCGCCTCGGCCACGGACTGGCTCGACGGATACCTGGCCCGGAAATGGGGGCAGGTCACGAAGATCGGCAAGCTGCTCGATCCCATTGCCGACAAGATCCTGGTGGCTTCGGCGCTCATCATGCTCGTGGACATCGCCCGGATACCGTCATGGATCGCGATCGTCATCATCGGCCGTGAGATCGCCATTACCGGACTCCGGGCAATGGCCGCGTCAGAGGGGATCGTTATAGCGGCCGAGAACATGGGGAAGTGGAAGGTCGGAGCACAGATCACTGCCGTGCTCTGTCTGGTGCTGGACTATCACCTGGGAACGGACTGGATCAGCGATGTCGGGCGGATCGCCATCTTCATTGCCATGATACTGGCGGTCATCTCCGGTATGCGGTACATCATCGATTACTGGAAAAGGGCGGGATAAGGAATGGGACCGGTCCAGGCGGTGTACCTGCTCGGCGCCTATCTTGTCGGGGCCATTCCCTTTGGGCTCCTCATCGGCAAGGCCCTGGGCGGGGTGGACGTGCGCACGACGGGCAGCGGGAACATCGGCGCCACGAACGTGCTGCGCGCGGCCGGCAAAAAGGCCGCCATCCTGACGCTCGCGGCAGACTGCCTGAAAGGCCTTTTCTCGGTCCTGCTCGCCGCAATGCTTTTTTCTGACGAGCGCCTCACCGTGCTCAGCGGCATTGCCGCTATCCTTGGCCATACTTATCCCGTCTACCTCAAGTTCAAGGGCGGCAAGGGGGTGGCCACCAGCTTCGGTATCGTGCTCGCGGTCGCGCCGGGGACCGGCCTCGTCTGCCTGTTCGCCTGGGCCGTTGCAGCCGTTATCTGGAAGTACTCATCCCTGTCCGCCCTCATTGCGTTCGCCCTCTATCCGCTCGTCACCTTCACCATTCACGGGGATTCGATGCCCCAGGGATTCCTGTCGCTCTTTGTATTCGGAATGATCTATTACCGCCATCGGGAGAACATCAAACGCCTGATTGCCGGGACGGAAACGAAGATCGGACAGAAACAATAGGCATGGACCAGCCTGGCGCGGACACGACGGAAAAGGGAGAGCGCTCTCGCTTGCGAGAATATCTCAGCACGTGGTTGTCTCCGACGGTCTCTATCGTCCTGATCATGATCATGGCCGTAAGACCATATCCGAGTCTTCTCCCTAGCAGACGCATTGACAAATATCTGCACGCCCTGGCCTATGGTGTCCCCGCCATCCTGTCGTACCGCTCCTTTTTCTCCACGCGAGGAAGCTTGAACTGCGCACCGGCGTTCGTTCGTGGCAAATGACCGGAGCGGTAGCCAGTCTCGTTCGCGGTTGACGTTGACAAAGAATGCACGTACTGATATTATTTGCTTACGCTGGAACGGACGGGACAGGTCCTCCGCACGAGGGGAACGATGTCAACCATCATAACGCTGACAACTGATTACGGGACGCGGGACTCCTTTGTGGCGAGCATGAAAGGCATCATCCTCAAGATAAACCCGCAGGTCCAGATCCTCGACATCACCCACGAGATCGCTCCCCAGGACATCTGGGAGGCGGCATTCACGCTGAAGAGCGTCTATAGCCAGTTCCCCAAGGGCACGGTGCATCTTGCGGTCGTCGACCCGGGCGTCGGGAGCGGGAGGCGACCGATCATCGTTGTGACCGAGGGATACTACTTCGTCGGACCGGACAACGGCCTGTTCAGCATGATCTACCGCGATGCCGAAAGTCTTCGCGTTCATCATATCACGTCAGGCCATTACTTCATCGCGAACCCGGGTCCCACCTTCCATGGACGGGACATATTCGCCCCGGCTGCCGCATGGCTCACCAGGGGCATCCCGTCTGGCAACTTCGGCGACGAGATCACAGACTTCGTCAAACTGAACGTTCCGGTGCCCAAACGGACCGACAACAGCATCGACGGCCACGTGGTGCATGCCGACCGTTTCGGCAACATCATCACGAACATCCTCTACCAGGACTTGCAGTCCCTCATCCCGGAGGGCGGCAACATGGGACCCGTCACGGTCACCGTTATGGGCAAAGAGATCAAGGGAATGAAAAAGTTCTACGCAGAGGCGGCGCCGGGTGAGCCGTCGGCGATCATCAACAGCTCGGGTCATCTCGAGATATTCCTGTTCCGGCAGAACGCCCGTACGGTCCTCGCCATCAAGCGCGGCGAGGTTGTCCGTCTCACGGTCCATCCTGCTGCCTGATGGCATCCTTCCTGTCGCTCTCTTAAATAATTCGGTATTGTCTCAGGCTATTCAACGCTGTATAATGCCCGCGTGAAATCATTCCATATCATCACCTTCGGCTGCCAGATGAACGAGCACGA
>JAFNGD010000274.1 GCA_017885365.1 Nitrospirota bacterium | reverse complement strand
CCGGCAGTGACGTAGGTATGGCCCAGGGAGCCGGCACCAGCTGGTGCCGAGCTTATTGTGTTGATTTGGCCATCGCCCCAGTTTGCCCTGATGGTATACGGTGCGACACCGCCGGAAACCGTCCAGCCGACGGTCGACGTAAAGCCGGTCGTCACCACCGATAAGCTACCATCAAGTGACGTCGGATTGCCGGCCACGTACTTCGGCGTGACAGCGAGTGAAGTACTATCGCTGCCGCCCAGGCTGCTCGTGACCGTCAACGTCACTGTCGTTGTTGCGTTGCTGGTGAACGGATGAGACGTAGTTATGCCGGTCTCACCCGTGCTCCAGGAGTAGGTGCACGTGCCGCCGGTCGGGCAGGTTGTGGCTGATGCATCATACAGCACCAGATAGTCCACGGTCGACGACGTTGACCAGGTGAAGCGGGCAACAGGCGAAACGCCGTGGATGTTGTTTGCATACTGATCTAGCTGGGCCGCGATGAAGTACGGAGCGCCATTTGTCGTGCCGCCTGTTCCTGCTGAACCGCCGTGGCACTGACCGCAGGCAGTCTGAACATTGATCGGTACTCCCACATGGACCTGCATTGCTGGTGTGCCGGCCAAATGGCAGGCTGCGCACGACGACGGTGTTCCTGTGCCTGACGGATGGTTCATCGATGTCAGGCTTTGCGTATGGCAGTTTGTACATGCGTCAGTCGCCTGCATGGTGCTGAAATTCGTCAGTTTCGCGAAATCAGCGTCATTGTAGCCCAGGAGCTGCTTCTCCGTCACCGTGGTGCTGATATAGCCGCCGTCCGTGCAGGGTCCCGTTGCACCGGTCTGCCGATTGGTTACGCAGGTCGTTCCGAGGTCGTAGGCCGCCAGTGCCGGCGTGCCCCCGATCGCGAGAGACCCGGTGGCGGGCTTATTGAACCTGCCGAAGACCTTGTTCCCGGTGCCGTCGTTGACCTGCTGCAGGTTCTTCGAATAGTGCTTCCTGATCTCGTCGCGGCTGTAGTAGTCTGCCGCGATACAGCCGTTCGTGGGTCCGGTGCCGTTCGTCATCGAACCCGGAGCGGTCATGCGGCCTGCATTCGGGAATCCGAAGAACGAGTAGATCGGATTGCAGCCTGCCGCCGTGGCGCCTTCCTGGATCGCCTGCATCTGCATCATGTCGATGCCGTCGATCGGGAACGCCGTGGCGATATCGCCGGGCATGCCGAACTGCTGGAAGAGATTGCTTCCGATATAGGTCTTGCAGGCCTGCAGTTCGGCCGGATCACAGAAGCCGCTGCCGTTTCCGCCCATGGCGGGATTATCGAACATAGCACACATACCGCCGTCGGAATTGGGCCACCCGCCGGGGGTATTGCCGTAATTTGCGGCATCAAGCTGATGCGTGTCGTCGCCGCCGCAGTCGTAATCGGCCATCGCCATCATGCCGTTTTTCAGCAGGTCCTTCGAACCGTTAAAGAACTGGCTGGTGGTCGAGTGGCAGTCCGTGCAGCCGTTCGCGCCGAGGGCCACTGTCTTGGACGTGATGCCGTGCGACGGGTCGAAGAAGAAGGGCTGCAGGTTCAGTTGCGGGTTGGCATAGGCATTATGTGTCGCCAGGCCTCCGCCTGTTCCCTGGAGCTCTGTTCGCATCAGGGCGATCTTTGTTGCTGATTCGATCTTCATTGGATCCGTGAGCTGGAATCCCTGGAACAACGGATGTTCGTTCGTTCCGTTCAGCCGGATGCCCAGTTCGGGATGATTTGCTGCAACAAGTGCTGCGGCTGCGGTGACATCCCGCGTGTACATCGGCAAAGGCGAGGCGTTGGCCGCATTCATCTTGCCGAACCACACCGGGAGCAGGGAGGAAAGCCCGGGGGCGATTTTGTATACATCGCCCGCAGGCTCCTGCACTTTGATCCAGACCTTCATCGGGGCCATCGGCATTGCCGAGCCTTCCATGAAATTGAAAGCAAAGTCAAAGTGGTTGGCATTGCCGTTGGAGCCGTCGGTCTGGCGGTACGCACCCGCGGTCCAATCCCTGAACAGCAAGCGGCCGGGCGACGAGTACACAGCGGGAATGTGGCAGGTCCTGCAATCGATCCTTTCGAGGTGCAGGGCCGGGAGGCCGATGTGGCCCGGATTCGGAGCAGCTCCCGCGTTGGGATGCGTGCGTTCGGTATGGCAGCTTTCGCACGTGACCGTTCCATCAAGGGAGTCATTCGCTTTCTCCAGCGTGCTCCAGCCCTGGGCCATCTGGTGGTCCATCCTGTTCATGCCGGTGGTCTGCGGAATCGTATAGAGATTTGCACCGGACCCGACGGTCCGTGCTGCAGGGCCATCGCCGCTGAGCGCATAGTGACAGGTAGAGCACTTCATGCCTGCAGCATCATGGACATCGGTATCGGACATCTTGCCCACGACCTTCTTCGGCAGCATCGTCATGGGATTTTCGAGAATACCCATCCATTGTCCTGCGCTGCCCTGCAGGGTAGTGCCGGCTGCGGTGTTGCACGCAGCCTGTACGCTCGGCATCGCGCAGACACCGTTGCCGAACCAGCCAGTGGTCATGTCCCCGCTCATGGCGTTGAACGTGGCGCAGCCCAGGCAGATCCCGAACCCGAACCGGTCCTGGGTGCCCACACCTGACCTCTGGGCCCTCTTGCCCATGCCGGTCTTGCAACCGAACTCGTTCCACAGAGACGTATTTGAGCAGTCGCCGGAACACGAGCCGTCTGTGGCGATCTTGTCGAAATCGAACGCCTTGCCGGCCTCGGTCATCCGGAAGAAGTTTCCGAAGCCCGTCACCATGCCGCCGTACTGAGCTGCTTCCATCGGAAGACCGATGCTGTCGGAATTGGTCCGTGCATGGCACATGGCGCAGTTCTCGCTGTTCGGCGCAGCAGCGATCTTTCCGCCCGAGACCGAGGAAGGCACATTGCTCATTGTGCCGTCCAGAAGATTGATCAGAGCGCCGATACCCGCCGAGGCAGCCTGCTTGAAGTAACCCAGCGAGACCGCGATGTTCCTGTTGAAGGAGTCGTAGAAGCCGCCCGAGTTGTCCACCGCGGCGAACTCGGGGCCGCTGCACGTGGGATCGTTCGCAGGTCCTACGGGCTTCGCGGGACCGCAGCCCAGGGATTTGTACCATGCAGCGCCGGTCTTGAGACCGTTCATATGGCACATCAGGCAGTCAACTTCCGCCTTGTTGTCGCCATAGAGCTCACGGTTTGAATTTGTGGAGGTTGATACGATAGAACCGGGAACGATGCTGCCGTCCTCGATCCGGTTGATCCTGTAGGTCAAGAGACTGCTTGCGTCCGTGGAGGAGGGATCGCCAAAGGCCTTCATGTCGCTGTCGTACTCCATCTGACCACCGCCTACATGGCAGACGCCGCAAGATTTGCCAAAATTCGAGGTGCTCATTTCTACTTCTTTCAAAAGATCGTCTTGTGTGGATCCGAGAACAGGTTTTGCCGCCAACTGGCGGTTAGAGGGTGGTCAGTAGCGGCCGTACATTCCCGGGCTGCTGATCGTGGCCGGTGCAGACCATATGGTCCGCTGCATAGCCACGAGCCCTTCATTCCTACCTTGCGTGCTGTGTTTGCCCGTCGAAGCACCGTGGGTCGGCACGCTTACCGTATAGTTGACGAACGTGACCGTCCCATCGGACTTGATAATGCCCTGGTTCTTGGTGACCGTCGATGAGCCATACTGGTAGTCAGGGCATGCATCGGTGGCGCAATTCTTCTGAAGACCGCTTGTGCACCACGTTGACCGGACATCGCTGGGCAAACCGGTCGTGCAATCAAAATGGCAGCCGCCGCAGGTCACTTTCGGGCTGTACGGCGTCGTTCCTGTGACGGGAGCGCCCGAAGCGTCCTTCAGGGGCACATCGATGTGGGCGGCAAAGGCAGCCGGAACACCGACCAAGAGGATGACAGCAGTCAGGACTGTCATCAGATGCCTAAGTTTTATTTTACCCATGGTAATTTTCTCCTTATGAGTGTTACGTAACATTCGTCGTTACGACCGATGCCTGAAAACACCAAAAACCAGTACAAACGCGATTACCATTTCGCCATTGCAAGGAACTTTTTTTCATTGCCCTTCCGTGAAGGATTTGAGCGGGCAGCAAGCCGGATATTCCGTTTATCGCACAAACCCGGCGTCGCCTCCGGACGAGTGCCCGCTCAATGACAGGGAACGAAACAATATATATGCGTTTGCATTCATGTTAAATACCTATAGACCTAAATAGGAGTTTTGCACCTCCATTCAGCCTGCCAGCTCGGATTGAATTTGTTGCCAGGGGATCAACCGCGGCCATGATCGCCTCACCATCCTGTAGAGTGTTCCCCGGGGGAGGAACCACTCTACAGGATGGCTTGCATATCTTGACCGTAATGCTGTACCTCCCTCCTTTCACCTTCCTGTAACGTGTTCCCCGGGGGAGGAACCACTACAGGATGGATTTCATATCTTGACCGTCTTTACTAAGGCCTTTGCTTCTCCTGTTGGGAAGCGGATCTGCAGCTTTTGTGGAGCGTTCTTGGTCCTGCCAGGCCGGAAGTGCAAACATATCCGGGGACTCTCCCCGGCAACACACTCCATACCGCCCGGCAGTTGATTTAACAGGCTGTTGAAAAAGCTTTTAGCTGTCTTGGCGAGCGTTGCGAAGCAATCTCACCGTTGGAAAATCAAATAGTTCGAGATTGCCGCCCCTGCTGTAATCATACAGGGGCAGGCTCAGCGGAAAGCGCTCTTCGCTATGACGTAATCCGTGTTTTTCAACAATCTTTTTAAAGACCCGTCGGTTGTGAGGATGATGAAAATAAAAAAAGCCGGGATCACGATTGCATGTTATTGCGATCGGTAATCCCGGCTTTTTTGTCTTCGGGAGACTTCTTTGCCGTCTACTCTAAATAGAGTCTAGTATTTATCAACAAGAGGGCGGTTACAATTGGGGCATTTCGTTTCAATCCTATCTTTATATATCAACACCGGCTTGGATTTGAATATGGTATATTCTTCTGCAACGTACTTCACGTTTTTTTTACATACGGGACAATTACCACTCGGTGAAAGACTGTAAAGAATATTCATTACACTTTCCATACATAGCCTCTCTTTCAAACCTGTTGTGAGTAGACCATCGCCCGTCATTAAAGACATTAATTATTTTAACTCTTTCTTAATTCTTAATGATAAACTCGCTATCCCCGATAGCCCAAATTACTACATTGTTGCTTTATGAAATGGACGCAACAATCATGCCAATCGTATCTACTGATTAATCATACGCAAAATTGTTATTTAGTTTCGCAATATTGCATATATAATTCAACAGTTTAATATTTGCGAAACTCTATAGTAGCAAATCTATTATGATTGAGCGATCTCGTGACAGCAGCTATTTCACCGGGTCATAATGGCCATTTCACCGATAATTGGTTATGGACATCTCATACTATTCATAGCCCGATGAACCATCCGGTGTGGAAGTAGATGCGGCAGGTATATGGTCGAAGGTCTTGCATCTTGCCCTGGAAGGTCTGCCGGCTTGTCTTGTGCGAACACCATCGTAAAGTTTCGTGATGAGCAAGACGACAAATCGTGCGCCGATTATGGAAGAACTCGGTTCCCTTCCTTCATTGTTCGCCTCCTTCATCAATAGGGTAACGTGATAGACAGCGGATGATGCGAAGGGCACCTGGTCAGGTGCTCTCCGGTCCTTCCTCTCGTGCCGGTGCCGGCAGAAGCCTATGACCACGTGTGCATCCGTCAAGCCTCCACCGGGGTATGCTCGTCCGGCGCCACCAGGGTCCCTCTGCGCATGTTCACTATAGCAGAGAATCCCCTTCTTGCCATAGGAATAAATTCTTACTGATCGAGGAATTAGTTCCTAGTTCCCGGAGGATGGCGTTATTCCCCTTTGCGATAATCGACTTCTGGCGGGGTATATTAAGGGTATTTGTTTGTTACTAAATGCAATTTATTTCAGCCGCTCATGAGAGTCTAAAATTGTTCTTCATGCCCATGACAGCAAAACGAACAACCACATCCCCCTTGCAATCATGCATCAATTATCCCATAATGTGGCCCATGAACAGGAAGCAGATCCTCTCCTGGTGCCTCTTTGACTTCGCGAACTCGAGCTACTCGGCGGTCATCGCGGCCGTCGTGTTCCAGGTATACTATATCAACCGCATCGTGGGAAACGAACGCGGCAACGGAGACCTCTGGTGGGGAACAGCCATCTCGGTCAGCATGTTGTTCGTCTCCCTATCCTCCCCCTTCCTGGGCGGCATTGCCGACTACGCGGGGCTCCGGAAAAGACTTCTCGCCTTCTATACCTCTATCTGTGTCGCGGCCGTTGCGGCGCTCTCCCTGTTGACACCCGGCGCGTCGCTCCTCGGGTTCATCCTCATCGTCGTCGCGAACATCGGTATGGAAGGCGGGCTGGTGTTCTACAACTCCTTCCTTCCCCAGATCGCTCCCGTGGAGTACCAGGGCCGTGTCTCAGGCTGGGGATTCAGTGTGGGATATGCGGGGTCCATCCTGTCGCTCCTGTTCGCGCTTCCGCTGGCTAAGGCCGGTAGGTTCGAGGGTATCTGGCTCATGGTTGCGGCGTTCTTTGCGCTCTTTTCCCTCCCCGCCTTCCTGTTCCTGCCGCGGGACAGACAGACCGGCGTGACGGCTTCGCAGGCAGGAAGTATCGGCATTCAGAAAGCGGTGACGACCCTGCGGGAGATCTGGTCGCGGAAGGAGCCCCGGAAGTTCCTCCTTTCCTACCTCATATATGAAGACGGCGTGAACACGGTCATTGTATTCTCAAGCAGCCTGGCCGCGACGACCTTTGCCTTCGGACAGGGCGAGCTCATCGGCCTGTACCTTGTGGTGCAGGTCACGGCGCTTATCGGCGCTTTCTTTCTCTCGAAGCCGACCGACACGTGGGGTCCCAAGAAGGTCGTTACCCTTTCGCTCCTGCTCTGGTCGCTGGTCGCCGTATCAGCGTTCTTCGTCCAGAACAAGACCCACTTCTGGGCCATCGCCTGTACCGCGGGGCTCGGGCTCGGCTCGGTCCAGGCGGGCACCCGCGCCTTCTACACGCAGTTCATCCCCGAGAGCAAGGAGGCCGAGTACTTTGGCGTTTATTCCCTCGTCGGGAAGTCCTCCGCGGTCATCGGCCCCCTGGTCTTCGGCCAAGTGTCAGCGGCCTTCGGTAGCCAGCGGCCTGCCATTCTTTCCATCGCCGCCTTCTTTATTATCGGGCTTGTTCTGCTCCGGCGGGTGAATGGCGGCGGACCGAATGTACTTCAGGGGCAAGGGTCGGGAACATCATAAGCAGTACGGGATAGGCGAATCAACCTGTCTCCTCTCTCCTGACTTCTGGCTCCTGGCTCCCGGGTTTCACCGGTCTTTTCCCTTGACAAATCGAGGGCTTCACCTTATAATTCNNAGACTCTTGGCCCTGGAGGCGATCAAATGGCCATTAAGATCAATGATATACCTCCTGAAGGGCTGACGGTCACGCTGGCGGACAGGCTTGATCTGTTCGAGGAAGGGACCGCCGATACGCCGTTCACGGCAACGATAACGGTCAAGGCAGAAGGCGCAGGGATATTCCATGTGAATGGGACCGTCGAAGCGACGACCTCGCTGGAATGCAGCCGGTGCCTGAAGCGCTTCATCTTCCCCGTCAAAGAAACGGCCATGGACTTCGATCTCGTCCCCGAGGGAGCCCAGAAGCTGTCCACAGAACATGAGCTCGGCAGGTCCGAACTGGACACGGAGTTCTATCGGGGCGGAGACATCGAGCCCAAAGAGTTCATCCGGGAGCAGTTGCTCCTGGCCATCCCCATGGTCCCGGTCCACAGCCCTGATTGCAAAGGTCTCTGCCCGGTCTGCGGCGGAGACCGGAACGAACGGGATTGCGGCTGTCGGACCGAAATACCGGAGGGTGCAACAAGCCCCTTCGCCGCGCTCAAGAAGATCATTAAACCGGAAAAGGAGTAGTACTGAAATGGCAAATCCAAAACACAGACATTCCAAAGCCCGCAGGGACAAGCGGCGCACCCACAAGTATCTCAAGGCGCCCAATCTCACGGTATGCCCGCAGTGCCAGGAAGTGAAGAAGCCTCATCACGCCTGCATGTCCTGCGGGACCTACAACAGCCGGGAAGTCGTCACCGTCCAGCAGATCTAACCGCGCACATTCTGGAAGGCAAAGGAGACCCCGCCTCGTGCGGGTTTCCCTTTGCCTTTTGTCTTGTCGGGAGCAATCGCGCACATGAAGATCGCAGTTGATGCCATGGGAGGGGATCATGCGCCCCAGGCCGTAGTGGCCGGGGCCGTGCACGCCGCGAAGGAGTACGGAGTCGGCATCATCCTCGTCGGGATCGAGCAGTCGGTCCAGGCGGAGCTCCAGAAACATCACGGCGCGGCATCCCTGCCCATCGAGGTCCGGAACGCAACCGAGGTTGTCGACATGCTCGACTCGCCCTCAACGGTCTTCCGGCGGAAGAAAGACTCTTCGATCCGGGTTGCGAACGAGCTGGTGAAAAGCGGCGAAGCGGTGGCCGTCATCAGCGCCGGCCACACCGGCGCGGCCATGGCCACGTCCCTCTTCGTCCTGGGCAAGCTGGAAGGGATCGAACGCCCGGCCATCGCGACCTTCATGCCGACCGTCAAAGGCACCTGCATCGTGCTCGACGTGGGCGCCAATGTCGATTGCAAGCCCAACCACCTGCTCCAGTTCGCCATCATGGGCGAGGTGTACGCGAAGTATCTCCTGAAGAACCCGAACCCGCAGGTCGGTCTGCTGTCCATCGGCGAGGAGGAGACCAAGGGGAACGAGCTCACCAAGGAGGCGTTCAAGCTCCTGACCGAGACCTCGCTTAACTTCATCGGGAACGTCGAAGGCCGTGACGTGATGAGCGGCAGGGTCGATGTCGTCGTGTGTGACGGGTTCATCGGCAATGTGGTGCTCAAGCTCTCCGAGGCCGTTGCCGACACAATCGCGTTCATGATCCGTGAGAACATAGGCGACAACCTGGTCCGGAAGCTTGGCTATTTCATGATGCGCCCGGCCTTCCGCGCGCTCAAGCGGCGCATCGATTACGCGGAATACGGCGGTGCGCCCCTCATCGGGATCAACGGCATCAGCATCATCAGCCACGGCCGCTCGTCCGACCAGGCCATCAAGAATGCCATCCGTGTTGCCGCGGAACTCGCGAAGAGCGACGTCAACCGGCACATCCACGAGGACATCGAAAAGAACATGGAGCTTTCGAGAACAAAATGATCCACGCGCGCATCATCGGGACCGGCTCATTCGCGCCCAAGAAGGTGCTGACCAACCACGACCTGGAGAAGATGGTCGAGACCAGCGACGCGTGGATCATGGAGCGCACCGGCATCAAGGAGCGGCGCATCCTGGAACGCGGCCAGNNTCGATCTCATCGTGGTCGCGACCCTCACGCCGGACACCGCCATGCCGAGCCTGGGCTGCGTGCTCCAGGCCAAGCTCCACGCAAAGAAGGCGGCGGCATTCGACGTCTATGCAGCGTGCTCGGGGTTCATATACGGGCTGTCCATCGCCGACGCCTTCATCCGGAGCGGGATGCACGAGACCATCCTCGTGGTCGGCGCCGAAAGTCTCTCCCGCTTCACGGACTGGGAGGACCGGACCACCTGCGTGCTCTTCGGCGACGGCGCCGGCGCGACGGTCGTCCAGCGCCACGCTGGCAAGCGGGGCATCCTCTCCACGCACATTCATTCCGACGGTACCCTCGGCGACCTTCTGCACCTCCCGGGAGGAGGCGCAAAACATCCGGCAACGCACGAAACCGTGGACAAGCGTATGCACTATATCAAGATGAAGGGGAACGAGACCTTCAAGGTGGCGGTCCGGGCCCTCGAGGACGTGGTGCAGGAGGCCCTCGACCACAACAAAGTGAAGCCCGAGGACATCGACCTCCTGGTGCCGCACCAGGCGAACCTCCGCATCATCCAGGCCATGGCAAAGCGGCTGAACATGCCGATGGAGAAGGTCGTCCTGACCATCCACAAGTACGGCAATACCTCGGCGGCCTCCATCCCCATGGCGCTCGACGAGGCGGTGCGGGACGGCAGGATCAGGGAGAACAGCCTCATCCTGCTCGAGGCCTTTGGCGGCGGGCTGACCTGGGCGTCGTCGCTGATACGGTGGTAAGCAGCGGGCGTCCTCACGAACACTGAATTCATCCGGGTTCATCTCTCTTTATAAAAATTCGTTTTTGCGGAGGCTGTAATGGATTACTTGTTGACGGAAGAACAGATCATGATACGCGATCTTGCACGGCAGATCGCGGTCGAGAAGATCGTGCCGGTACGTGCCGAGTTGGACGAAAAAAATGAGTTTCCGCGCGAGATCATG
>JAFNGD010000273.1 GCA_017885365.1 Nitrospirota bacterium | reverse complement strand
CAGCGCTCGAGGCGGCCTATGGGGCTGGTGAATCGTTCACGCTCATCTCCGAGGAACTGGGCATCCGGAAGTTCGGCGAGGGGAAGAAGATCGTCCTCGTTGATCCCATCGACGGGAGCAACAACGCGAAGAACGGCGTGCCGTTCTTCGCTACCTCCCTCGCGCTTCTGAACGGCGACGCGCTGTCCACCCTGGCTGTGGGCTATGTCATCAATCTCGCAGTGGGGGACGAGTTCTGGGCGATCCGGGGGCAGGGAGCCTACAAGAACGGCTCGCGCATCCGCACGCCGGCGACCGATGCCATCACCATCGTTGCCTACGAGGCCTCGGACCCCGCGAAGGACCTCCCGCGCATCTTCCCGCTCATCGCCCAGGCGAAACGCACGCGATGCTTCGGCTCGACGGCGCTGGACCTCGCCCTTCTCGCGTCGGGCGGGTTCAGCGTCTTCGCCACGGCCACGGCCTCGCGCGCCTTCGACTATGCGGCGGGGATGCTGATCGTCGAGGAAGCGGACGGCGTTGTCACCGACCTCGAGGGTAAGTCGCTCGATCACATTACAGTCGGCCTCGGCAGGACCGTGCCGCTCTTGGCGAGCAAGAACAACGCAACGCACGTGAAGGCGCTGGACCTGCTTCATCAGGCCGCCCGCAGGTGACGCCGGAGATGACCGCCTTGAGCAGATCTGTTGTCCGATGCATAGCGCTCTTCCTTCTTTCCGCGGTCATGCTCGACGCCTGCGTTCACCGCTTCGCAGGGCCGGAACCGCGTGACGGCGACGTCCTCTTCCGCGTCCATGCCCCGCAGGCGAAGAGCGTCAGCATTGCTGGAAGTTTCAACCGCTGGGAGCGGGACCGCGATCCGTTGAGCGGCCCGGATAAAGAGGGATGGTGGAGTATTACGATCCCCCTTGTGCCTGGAAGGTACGAATACCTGTTCCTGTTGAACGGAAGGGATTGGCTGCCCGATCCCCATGCTCCCGCAACGGCGGACGACGGTTTCGGCGGCAGGAACGGCGTGCTCCTCGTCGAACCGTGATCCCGCGGCCGTCCCGCTTCAGCGGGACGTGAGCCGACCCGGCATGTCGCGCTGGCCGAGGGGCCTTCCGGTCCCTGCGGCAGGGCTCCGCCGGACGGCGATTTATCCTGTAACCTTTTCCCGAAAAACCCGACTTACTGTCGAACCACGAACAGCTATGACGACACCCTCTGTGACAGAAGAAGAAGAGGCCATTGAGCGATGCCGCCGGGGCGACCGGGAGGCCTACGGTCCCCTGGTCGAACGTTATCAGCGCATGGTCTTCACGCTGGCGTACCGCATGCTGGGCGACGAGAACGCGGCAAAGGACGCGGTCCAGGAGAGTTTCATCGCCGCCTATCTCTCGCTCGGGAGCTTCCGGAAGAACTCGAAGTTCTCGTCCTGGCTCTGCGGCATTACGCTGCACAAGTGCAGGGACGTGCTCCGCGATCGGCACGACACGGTTCCGCTCGGCGACGTGGAGGCGGTCCTTTTCGACCATCGGGCAGACCCTGCGACGCACGCCCAGCGGAGGCAGGAAGAGGACATTCTGCAGGCGGCCCTGGACCAGCTCCCGGCGGAGTACCGAGAGGTGATCGTCCTCAAGCATATCCGGGGGCTGGATTACGGGGAGATACAGGAACTGACGGGTGCGAGCATCAGCGCCTTGAAGGTGCGGACCTACCGGGCGCGGGAAATGCTGAAGACCCTGTTGAAGGAAGGCAGGCCGATCCATGGATAGCGAACGCGAACGATTGAACCGGTTCCTCGACGGGGAACTGGACCCCGAGGAGCGGAACGCGCTGCTCCGGGAGCTGGAGGAGGACCCGGAGCTCCGGGGCAGGTACCTGGAGCTGCACGATGCCGTGCGGACCGCCGAGCTGTCGGAGGCGCCGCCTCCTCCGCCGGGGCTGGCCGCCGAGATCTTGCGCAGGCTCCCGGAGCGCAGGCCATCGCTGCCGCAGCGGCTGCGCGCGTTCCTCTTCGGAGAGCGGGTCCTGCGCTGGAACCTTGCTGCTGCCGGGGCCGCGCTCGCCCTTCTGGTTGCCGTCGCGGTCTCCGTGATGCAGTTCGCCGCGCCGCGGACGACCGGCCAGGCCTCGATGCCGGGCAGGACGATCACCGTGCAGTTCCGGTTCTTCGCGCCCCAGGCTTCGAGCGTGGCGGTGGCCGGAGAGTTCAATCGCTGGCGTCCCGAGGCCACGGCGCTCCGGAAACAGAACGGCGGCACCTGGGTCGCCGACATCCGTCTCCAGCCGGGGACCTATGTCTACATGTTCGTGGTCGACGGCTCGACCTGGGTCCCCGATCCCGATGCGGACGCCTACCGGGACGACGGGTTCGGATATCGGAACTCGGTGAAACAGGTGTACGATCTCTGAAGACCGGCGAGGGACGGGAGCCGGATGCAGCGCGGCGCCGGCAGCGAACGGGGAAAAGGCTGCCGGAGCGGGAGGAAGACCTATGAAGAACCTGCTGATCGCGATCGTTATGACGCTTGGGATACTACATGCCGCGACGGTCCCGGCAGCCGGGGCGTCTCTTGACGATATTGAAGCCGCGGTGAAGGTGTCGGGGATGTCGCCCGAAGCGCGGGCGGGCGTCATGCAAAAGGCCCGGGAGGCCATCGCCCGGGACGTTCCAGCCGAGGACGTACTGACCATCGTCAAGAGCGCGGCCGCGCATGGCATGGACGGCCGGTCCATCGAGCGCCTGTTGTCGCTGTGCCTCGAGACCAGGGTCGAGGGGCTGCCCGTGGGGCCGGTGCTCAGCAGGATCGAGCAGGGCGTCGCGAAGGGCGTGCCGGCGGAGCGTATCGTGTCCGTAACAGAGCGGCTGAGATCCAGCCTTCGGACCGCCCACGGGATCGTCCTTGACGCCTCGGCGCGGGGGATGCGCGAGCAGGCAACGGGCGAGCGCGTGCAGGCCGTGGAAAGGGTCGCCG
The DNA here is from genome assembly GCA_017885365.1 of Nitrospirota bacterium. Next base: position 4,602 of record JAFNGD010000273.1, on the reverse strand, counting down.
CCGCACTTGAAGCGGACATCCCGTACCAGGAGTTGGCGGACATGGGCGGGAAGGCCGCTGTCTCGGGGATTTCGGCTGCGCAATTCGGGCGCGCCGTTGCAGCGGTAACCAATCTGAAAGAGGCCGGCATGCCCCGGGACCTGGCGATCAAAACGGGACGGCAGGCGATCATCCTGCGCTTCTCGGAGCAGGGGATCGGCAGGATGGAGCGGGCGGCGATCGAGATGCGGAGGAGCGGCATGAGCTGGGAGCGCGCCTTCACCGAGATGAACGATGATATGGGTCGCGGCGAACGCGGACGGGGAGGCATGCAGGACCGCGGGCCCGGCGCCGGAGGCGGTGGGACAGGCTTCGGGCCCGGAGGCGGCCAGCGCATGGAGAGGAGGTGAGCGGAGCGGCGGGCCCGGGCCCGCAGGACGGACGGTCGCGCAGCCGGATGGGGCGCGATCAGAATATGAATGAAGAATAAAGGAGGTAATCGGTCATGGTAAGAAAACTGTTGTTCTTCACAATGCTTGCATGTGTATTCGCCCTGGGAAGCGCGTCCTTTGCGCAGGACCAGGACCGGCTCCGGACGCAGGATCAGCTGCGGGAACAGGACCAGGACAAGCTCCAGAAGAAGGATCAGACCCGGCAGCAGGATAAGCTCCGGACGCAGGATCAGGTGCGGGACCAGGACCAGATCCGGGAAAAGGATCAAAGCAGGGACCAGGAACGACTCCGGACGCAGGACAAAGAAGGCGACCAGACCCGCGAGCAGGCCAGGACGCAGACAAGGGAACAGGACCGGGTCCATAAGCAGATCAAGCAGGATACGGGCTCCGGGTTCGGAAGCGGATCCGGGATGGGACCCGGCGAACGCCATGGACGGGGCGGAGCGGGCGGATCCGGTATGGGGAGCGGATCCGGTATGGGGAGCGGCTCCGGCACGAGCGGCGGCATGGGCGGCCGCAGATAGCAGCTACACCTGTCGTACGTGGGGTAGGCGCCTGCCTCACGTATGATCTTTGGCCGGCCGGACCGCGGCCGTGCCGTCAAATGTTCGGCAGGGGCAGGGCATGGCATGGTTCATCATATCTGAGAGTCGGGAGGCCTTATCTTCGTGCATCATCGGTTCATCGCACTCATGCTCCTCCTGTTCGTTGTCCTGCCGCAGGCCGCACGGGCGGAATGGCTTTTTGACGCCGGCATCAGGGAGAGCTACGAGGACAATATTAATGGTTCCCCCACCGACGCGGAACGGCTCGGGGACCGGTATTCGACCCTCTTCGTGTCGCTCGGCCGCTACCAGGAACTGACCGAGGCAAAGACCTATCTGGTCCTCAAGGCAGGGATCGAGGGGGTCGCCTATGAGAAATACGAGGACCTCAATGGTGTTCAAGGCATGCTGAGCGTCGGGCTCTATCACCGTTCCGGCGAGGTCCTTTCGTACCAGTTTCTGCTCAAAGCGCGCGGCAAGGACTACCGGGACGATCTGCGGGACAGCATCTCGGGAGCCGCAGCCCTCGAGATCATTCAGCACCTGACCGAACGCTTCTGGCTCAGGGAAGGATACGAATACGAGCGGAACGAGGCGCGCGATGAAGTATACGCCTACGAAGGCCACAACGCCGGCGTTTGGGCGGGGCTCACCGCGACCCCGCGGCTGTTCTTCGGCCTGGGGATCTCTTCCCTGCAACGCGCCTTCGACGACCCCGGTGCATACCGCTCATCGGCGGTGATCGTTTCGTTCGCGATGGAGTACCGGCTCTCCCCGACGCTCTTTGCGAGCCTCACCGCCGACCATCAGCGCTACACGACGCATAATCCCGCCGCGAAGTACGACGACAATGTTCTGACCATCGGCCTGACGTACAGCTATTGATCGGGGCCCCGGGCGCAGCGTCGCGACGCACATGCTATTGACAGTGCTCCGTTTTTGTGCAATTATGGTTTTATGGCACTTGTCAATCACACAACCCGCGAGATCAACGCGAAGATCGTGTACTACGGGCCGGGCCTCTCCGGCAAGACCACCAACATCCACTTCATCTATCATCGCATCTCCCCCAACCAGCGCGGCAAGCTCATCTCGCTTGCCACCGAAACGGACCGGACGCTGTTCTTCGACTTCCTGCCCGTGGAGCTGGGGACCATCAAGAACTACAAGGTGCGGTTCCACCTCTACACCGTGCCCGGACAGGTATTTTACAACGCCACCCGCAAACTGGTGCTCAAGGGCGCCGACGGCGTGATCTTCGTCGCTGATTCGCAGCGGACCATGCTGGACGCGAACCTCGAAAGCTTCGCGAATCTCCACGACAACTTCACCGAGATGGGCATCGACCTCACGGATTTTCCCGTCGTCCTGCAGTACAACAAACGCGATCTTCCGGACGTGATGACGCTGGAAGAGATGAACGACAAATTGAATACCCGGAAAATGCCGTTCTACGAGGCCGTGGCCCCGAAGGGCGACGGCGTGCTCAAGACCTTTGCAGCCATCTCCAAACTCGTGCTCCAGGACATGCAGAAGAACCCCGAGCGCCACAACTTCTCCGCCGGCGATATTGTGGCAAAGACCGAGGCTGAGCCTCTTGAGACCCCGGCGCCGCAGCGCGCCCGCGTTCTCGAGCCCGAGCCGGCCCTGCCGGACGCGCCGCTGATGGAGTCGAAGCCCGCGATGGCCGCACTGGAAAAGACCGTGGAGAAGGGCGTCAAGGTGGAGCTCGGCAAGGCCTTCATGGAGAACGGCCAGATCATCCTGCCCTTCGAGCTGCTCTCCCGGAGCGCCAAGGAGCAGTACCAGCTCCGGGTCACCATCAACACCGACGCGCCCGCNNTCCCCGCGGCGGGAATGGGAAAACGGATGGGGAAGGCGGTGGCGAAACAGTTCCTCCCCCTCGGCGACAAACCCATGCTCGCTCATACGCTGCTCGCCTTCCAACGCTCTCCCGAGATCGACGAGATCATCCCCATCCTCTCCGAAGAAGACATGGAAACCTGCCTCCGCGACGTGATCGAGGCATTCCACCTCACCAAGGTGAAGACGCTGGTGGTGGGCGGCAAGGAGCGGCAGGATTCGGTCTACAACGGGATCCGGAAGATCGAGAAGGACGCCGCGGTCATCCTGGTGCATGATGGGGTCAGGCCGTTCGTGACCCACGAGATGATCCGCGAATGCGTCGAATCTGCACGGAAGGGTGAATGCGTCACCGTGGGTGTGCCGCTCAAGGACACGATCAAGGAAGTGGACAGCAAGGGGATCGTCCGCCATACCCTGGAGCGGAGCAGACTTTGGGCCATCCAGACGCCTCAGGCATTTCCCGCAAAGCTCCTCCGGAAGGCCTACGATGAGTCGTATAAGAACAAGGTGTACGGCACTGACGACGCGACCCTTGTCGAGCGCTCCGGCACCAAGGTGAGGGTACTGATGGGAAGCTACGAGAACATCAAGATCACGACACCCGAGGACCTCATCCTCGCGGAGGAGATCCTGAAGAGAAGATGACCATGCGTATCGGGACCGGATATGACGTCCACCGTCTTGTCGAAGGAAGGAAGCTCATCATCGGCGGGGTCGACATTCCTTATGAGAAGGGACTGCTCGGCCATTCCGATGCGGACGTCCTGCTCCACGCCGTCTGTGACGCACTCCTGGGGGCCGCCGGCCTGGGCGACCTTGGCAGGCACTTCCCGGACACGGACCAGCGGTTCAAGGGGATCTCGAGCCTGAAGCTTCTCGGCGAAGTGGGCCGGCTTCTGGACGGCAAGGGCTTCCGGGTGAACAACATCGACGCAACGATCGTCACAGAGCGGCCGAAGATGGCGCCGCACATTGCTGCGATGTGCGCCAATATTGCCGCCGCTCTGCGGGTCGATGTCTCGGCGGTGAACGTCAAGGCGACGACGACCGAAGGGCTCGGGTTCGCCGGCCGAGGCGAGGGGATTGCTTCCTATGCGGTCTGCACGATCACCCGAGGATAAAGGTGATCGTTACAAAGGAGCAGGGTATGAACGCTATCGTGAAAAAGACAGGTCTGCTGCTCGTGGCAGCATTGCTCTTCGTTGGCATTGCCGCTTGGGCAGAGGAGGAGAATGGGGGCCTCTTTACGTGGACGGATAACGAGGGGGTCACCCATGTGACGGACAGCCTGGAAAAGGTGCCGCAAAAATATCGTTCCAAGACCCAACGAGTTGGTGAGGGAGGACCTGGCGTTGCTGTCGTGCCGGAATCACAAAGTCCTGCAGCGCCGGCGAGCGGCGGCGACGATGCGGCGCGCAAGGCCCAGTGGCAGTCGCGGATGCTTGATGCAAAGCGCCGGCTGCAGAATGCCGAGGACAGGTACGGGCAGCTCGAAAAACGCAAGAGCGACCTCAAGGCCCAGTGGGGTTCCGCAGGAGCGGCCTTGCCTACCCAGGAAGTGCTGGACGAGATGAAACGGCTGGATGCCGACATGTCGAGCGCCAAGGTGGAGATCGACAAGGCCAGGGACCAGATCAACAATGTCATCCCTGACGAGGCCCGACGCGCCGGCATACCGCCGGGCTGGCTTCGCGAGGTGGAATAGGTCAGGGTGAAGGGTGAAGGGTGAAGGGTGAAGGGTGAAGGGTGAAGAGTGA
>JAFNGD010000272.1 GCA_017885365.1 Nitrospirota bacterium | reverse complement strand
GAAAAGACCTTGTCGATGTCCAGGACGATGATGAACCGCTCGTTCTGTTTTCCCATTCCCTTGATGAACTCCGTGTTCAGGCGCGTCCCGATACGAGGCGCAGGCTGGAGGGCGTCCGCTCCCAGCTCGATCACTTCCTGGACGGAGTCCGCAAGCGCTCCCAGGAGCGTCGTCTCGCCGTCCACCTCGATTTCGGCGATGATCACGCAGGTGTTCACCGACTTCTCCGTCATGGTCATGCCGAACTTGAGCCGGAGGTCCGCCACGGGGACCACGCTTCCCCGCAGGTTGATCACGCCCCGCAGGAACGCCGGCGTCCGGGGCACTTTCGTCACGGTCGTGAAGTCCAGCACCTCGCGGACCTTGGAGATGTCCAGCGCGAACACCTCGTCGCCGAGCCTGAAGGTCAGATACTGCGTCGTGGCCATTACGCCTTCCGCCACCATAGGAACCTCCTGAGCGATTTCTGATTGTTGATTGCAGATTGTTGATTGCGGATTGCGGAATGGAGTCATCGGGCATACCTATATCTTGCCTGATTTAAATCTGCAATCGGCAGTCCGCGGTCCGCTATTGTCAGAACTGCTCAAACTCCCTGTCCTGGGCATCGCCGTTCCCGCCGGCCTCATGCCGACCGATGTCGATCTTCACGCCGGCCGGCCTCGCCGCGTGATGCACCGGATGCTTCCCGGCAGCGGCGAGGCGCGCGACCGGTACGTTGTTGACAGGAACGGTCAGTTTTCGGGGCGTCGCGCGGTTCCTCTCTCCGCCGTTGCTCCCTACCTTGAAGAATCCTACCGTATCCAGGAGCTGGTCCGCCTGGGAGGACAGTTCCTGGGCTGTGGACGCCATCTCCTCGGCGGCGCCTGCGTTCTGCTGGATCACCTTGTTCAGCTGCTGGATCGAGCTGTTGATCTGGTCCGCACCCGAGGCCTGCTCCTTGCTCGATGCGCTGATCTCCTGCACCAGCTCCGCCGTCTTCTGGATGTCCGGCACAAGTTTGGTCAGCATGGCCCCGGCCCGCTCTGCGACGCCGACGCTCGAGTTGGATAACCGGCTGATCTCCGCTGCGGCCACCTGGCTCCGCTCAGCCAGCTTCCGGACCTCGGCAGCGACCACGGCGAACCCTTTGCCGTGCTCGCCGGCCCGGGCCGNNTCTGGCGGGCGATCTCCTCGATGATCGAGATCTTCCCTGCAATGTCCTTCATGGCGTTCACGGCCTCGGACACAGCCTGCCCGCTCACCAGGGCATCGTCGGAGCTCTTCTGGGCGATCTTCTCGGTGGCGACGGCGTTGTCGGCGTTCTGTCTGATCGTGGCATGCATCTCCTCAATGGATGCCGATGCCTCCTCGGCTGACGCCGCCTGCTCTGTCGTGCCCTGGGACATCTGCTCCGACCCGGCAGAGAGCTGACGGCTGCCGGACGCCACGTTGTCTGCAGAGGTCTTGACGCCCACAACGACCTCCTTGAGTTTCAGGACCATGGCCTTGATGGAGCTGAACAGCATGCCGATCTCGTCGCCTGACTCCGCATCGACGGACTGCGTCAGATCGCCGGCGGCGACCTGCACCACGACGGCGTTCAGGCGGTCGATGGGCTTCAGCGCAAGGAACCGGAAGAGCAGGTAGACGATGAGCGAGACCAGGAGCATGGTCCCCAGTGAAAGGCCGGCGAGGATCGCTTGCGACTGCCGCAGAGCGCTGCTGATGCTGGTCGTGGAATAGCCGATCCTAACCATGCCGATCTTCTCATTCTGCTGCAGGATCGGACTGGAGAAATCAAGGACGTTCGCCCTGTCCGAACCGGCCTTCCGATATTCCGTCAGCACCTTGTCTTCACGGTCCAGAACGGTTGCGAAGATGATGTTCGCATCCCCGGAGCCAACGTATCGCACCTGGTTCTCCAGCGCGGATAAGTTGAAGCTCAGGATCGGCTCCGCGGAGATCGCCGCCAGTATCCTCGTCACGTTCTCACCCTTCCCGGTAAGTTCGTTCACGAGCACCTTCTTTTCATGCACATTGATGACGAGGCCCATGGCGGTGAAGATCAGCAAGAGGGCCAGCAGGATGCTGACCAGGAACTTGCGGGTCAGGGTCCAGTGGAAAAGAACGCTGTTTGTCATGATATCATCTCCTCGTACGCGCCGCTGGCGCCGTCCGTAAAAAACGGGGACCTGGTTGTGACGCGGTTCATATCCATCCTAGAGCGCCCCGGCGATTTTCGCCGCTTTGCGGAGCTCGTCATACTCCTTATCGGTGATCGGGATAAAGCCCGTGAGACGGGCAGGACCCAGGATCTTTTCGTTCTGCGGATCATTCGGCTTCAGTTTGAGCAAAGCGGCCTTGATCTTCGCCGCCATCTCCGGCTTGAGCTTCGGCGTGGCGAAGAACGGCCAATTGGGGAAATAGTCGGTATATCCGACGATCCTGAGCTGGGAGATGTCCAGTTTGTCCTTCATCTTGTCCAGCTCGTCCTCCCGGATGCCGCCGGCATCGGCCGTCTTGTTGAACACCGCTGTGGTGACGATCTCATGCTTCTTCCCAAAGGGGAGCACGGTGATATCCTTGTTGACGTCGAACCCCGCCTTGCTCAGGAGCAGCATCTGGAAGATGTACCCCGCGGCCGAATCGTTGTCGACGAAAATGAATTTCTTTCCCTTCAGGTCCTGGACCTTGTTGATGCCGCTGTCCTTCCGCACAATGATGACCCCGCGGAACCGGGTGCCGCTCTTCACCTCCGATGACAGGGCGAGGGGCTCAATGTTGCTCTTCTCTTTCGCCTGGACATAGATGAGCGGATTTGCGAACCCCACGTCCATATGCCCCGCCTTCACCGCGTCTTTGAAGGCATCGAAGTCCTTGGGGATGACGATGGTCACCTTTTCGCCCGTTTCCCGGGCCAGATAGTCGGCGAGGGGGGCGTACATGGTTTGCAGTTCCGCCGCGCTGAGACGCGGCAGCGCCCCGAACTTTATCTCGGCGGAAGCCGCGCCCGCTCCGAACGAGATGACTGTCACGATAACCAATACAACAGTCATTACCATCTTCATGATTCTCATTTTCATACAACCTCCTCTTATTGATGGTTAATTGCTTGGTCCCTCAAGCATCAAGTTCTTCTCAGCAAGAGAATGAACGATCAAGACCTGATTCAGGATCACCAGGATCGCAAAGCTTTGCATCCTATGTCCGTTCTGATCATCCTGCCCCGGTTTCATGCCACCCGGCTGCCCACGCTGCTCCAGTCGGCCTCCAGAAGACGATCACGCACCATGCGCAGGTAGTCCGCCCGGAATTTCCGCAGCTGATAATCATGGTAATTGCTCTCCTTGAGATCAGTCCATGCCTGCAGCTTGTTCGCTTCGCTCCGTTTCCTGGCTGCAGCGATCATCGCCGGGGTTATGACCTCCGAGCCGGCGGTGAGCTTCTCGTATCCATAGTAGTCCATAAATTTGCCCGCCAGGGTCTCGATGACGGCGATCTCATCGAGGGACAGGGTCTTCTTGAACTTGTCGATGTTCGCCGGAATGGGGGCCCTGGCATTGGATTCCCACAGTGCGGACATGACGGAAATCTTCCGGGCTTCGTGGGAGCGAGAGATATCGAGCATGGCCGGAAAATATTCGATGCCGAAGAACGAACAGATCTTCCTGAGCACCGTTTCCTGGTTGGCTACGAAGTCCTCGTAGCGGATGGTCAGGACCCTTTCGGGATAGGTGTCCGCAAGCTTTTTGCCCGCCTCGTAGGCCTTCACCCAGGTCATGGCGTTCAGGAGCGTGTCAAAATCGTGGATGATGGCCTTGTTCATGCTGCTGATCTGGGCCCGTGGATCGCGCACCACGTTCAGGAACAGGAGGTCGTCGAAAAGCGACATCAGCTCACCAGCGTACTGCACGCTGTCCAGCGATTTATCCATGACGACGCGGGCCCCTCGCTTCGCGCCGGACTGGAACAACAGCTCCCAGACCACCCGGTGCACGCTCCTCTGCTCGTTCTTGATGGCGCTGAAGATCTCTTCCGGATCGAAGACCACATCGGGCCACTTCACCATGCTCACGGTTTGAAGGCCGATGACGTCGACGATCATCTGAAAATAGGCCCGATCGTCGCGCAGGTCGCCGTAGAGCTCCACGAGGGGCATGAAGTCGACGAGATGCAGTGGATAGGGCGCGTAGAACTCGGGATTGAAGTTCAGCCTGAGCCGAAGAGCATGGCTGCCGCATCGCCGGAGCGGGATCATGAGCACCGGTCTTGGTCTTGTGCGTGATGCGACATCGCACCGCGGTATCGTTTGGTTCTCCATAATGAACGGTCTCCTTTCATGCTAATCAAGCATTCCGCTGCACGAGAACGATTTGGTATATTTCTGTTGCCTTTGTATTTATGCAAGACGTCCGCCAATCAACGCAAATGGGTAATTTATTGCTCCTAACTTTTATCATGAACGGTAAATCGTTTTTCGGGGCAAGGAGCGGAAGGATTGGCAATCCGCCGAAATATAAGACTATTTGTCCCGACCGCCTGCACGCGCTTGGCGCAGCGCAGGGGTAACCAGACATGAATGCGGTATTGATGCCGGTATGCACGGGAGCTCTGTACGGCGTCATTCATTCTCAAGAACGAGATAATGGCAGCGAGGCATTCTTATGAATGAGACAAACGATATTTTCTGTTCATTGCAGTTTAACGACATTCTGACGGAAGTTATTGTCTTGCCGCAGTATGCAATGACCAGGACGAGTCTGGTATGAATACTGCAATGTTAATCCAAATAAGATCATTGTTTTCATGGTATTTGATACTTTGTGATGAATCCAGGAGCGAGCGCATTCCCCGTAGCGACTCGACTGAGCTCGTCGAAGTCTTGCTGCAGGGAGCTTCTAACGAAAGGCTAGATATGGATGTAAACGATGCGGACATGCTTGCGGTCCTCGTGGAGGCGGTGCGGAAGGCAGGAGAAGCGATCCTGACCGTATACCAGTCTGCGGTGAGCGTGGAACATAAAGCAGACAGGAGCCCGGTGACTGCAGCGGACAGGCTTTCCCACGATATCGTGACCGCCGCCCTGAAGCGGAAGTATGCCTTCCCGGTCCTGAGCGAGGAAGGGAAGAGCATCGAATACGACGAGCGAAGGCGCTGGGAGACCTTCTGGCTCGTGGACCCGTTGGACGGGACCAAGGAGTTCATCAACGGGAACGGGGAATTTACAGTAAACGTCGCCCTCATCAGCAAGGGTGTGCCGGTCATGGGCGCCATCTACGTGCCGGTAAAGGACCTGCTCTACACCGCGGTCAAGGGCGGGGGCGCATACAGGACGGCGCATGGTGAGACCGTCCGGCTTCCCCTCGATCAGCAGCGAAAAGGCTGTGTCGTCGTGGGAAGCCGCTCCCACGCTTCCCCGGACTTCGACTGGTACGTCCAGGCGCTCCGGGCCAGGGGCTGCGCGCCGGTGCTCCTCCCGGCCGGCAGCTCGCTGAAATTCTGTTTTGTGGCTGAAGGGGCCGCCGACCTGTATCCGCGCCTGGGGACCACCATGGAGTGGGACACTGCCGCGGGACAGCTGATCGTAGAGGAGGCAGGAGGCAGGGTGGTGGATGCGGCATCCAGCAGATCTCTCCGGTACAACAAGGCTGATTTAAGGAATCCCCATTTTATCGCTATAAGGAGTGGATACCATGAGTAAAGGACCTTTTCCGCAAACGCTTATTTCGCCTTATGGCGGAAAGCTGGTGAACTTGGTCATTCGCGACGACTGCCGCGATGTCCTGATTCAGAAGGCGAAACGCCTGCCATCCGTCCAGATATCGTCCCGGTCAGTATGCGATCTGGAGCTGCTGGCAACAGGGGCCTTCTCCCCCCTGGACCGGTTCATGGGCGAGCAGGACTATCGGTCCGTGCTCAGGGACATGCGGCTGGCCGACGGCACGCTCATGCCCATTCCCGTCACCCTGCCCGCGGACAATGTTGACGGCCTGGCGATCGGCAAAGAACTGGTCCTGCGAAGCCCCACGAACGAGATGCTGGCCATCATGCGGCTGGACGAGATATTCGCCTGGAACCTGGATGAGGAGTGTACGGCAGTGCTGGGCACCACGGATTCGCGCCATCCGCTGGTCTCGGAGATGCATAGCTGGGGCCGGTATTATCTCGCCGGGCCGCTCACCGTACTGAACCTGCCGCGGCATAACGACTTTCGGGGGCTTCGAAGCGCCCCGGCCGAGGTCCGCGCCGCGCTCGAGGCCATGGGCCGGGTAAACGTGGTCGCTTACCAGCCCCGGCATCCCATGCATCGGGCCCATGAGACGCTGACCAAGGAGGCGGTCGAGGAAATCGACGGCTCGCTCCTTATCCAGCCCGTCGTCGGCGTCACCGGGTACAGCGACCTGGACCACTACACGCGGGTACGGTGCTACGAGGCGCTGTTCGAGAACTATTACGACCCCGGGCGGACGCTGCTGAACCTAGTCCCGCTCGCCGTCCGCATGGCGGGGCCGCGGGCCGGGCTGTGGCACGGCATCATCAACCGGAATTACGGCGCCAACCACTTCATCATCGGCCGCGATCCCCACGGTCCGGGGAAGGATTCACAGGGAAAGGACTTCTACGATACCTTCGACGTGCAGCGGCTCTTCCGGGAACAGGGTGCCGAGATCGGCGTGCGTATCATTCCGCATAAGGAGATGGTCTATGTGCCCCGGGGAAACCGGTACGAGGAATCGGGCCGGATCGTGAACGGAACGGAAGAGTACATCCGCGTATCGGCAACGACGGTGATCGAGGACTCCCTGTTCCGCGGCAAGCGG
>JAFNGD010000271.1 GCA_017885365.1 Nitrospirota bacterium | reverse complement strand
ACGCCCAGACGTCTCTGCGGCGACGTCCTCCGGTGCGTGCACGCACGTTCAGCTCCGGGAGGATGCGGGACCTCTGCGGTCTGTCCGGATTGCGTGCTCCGGAACGCCGTCACCGCCGCTGCCGGCGGGTCGATCGTGATGCGCAAGCAGACCCGCATGACGCTTGCCCGGAACGACGAGACGCATGACGTGTTCTTTCTCGTCACCGTCCATCCGCTCGAGGTGGAAGGGCGGCCTCTTGCGCTGATGACCCTCGAGGACGTGACCGAGGTCGTGGAGCTGCAGGGCATGCTGCCCATCTGTGCGAACTGCAAACGTGTCCGCGACGAACACGACTTCTGGGAGCAGATCGAGAGCTATCTCCACCGCCGCAGCAAGCTGGAATTCACGCACAGCATCTGTCCTGACTGCATGAAGAAGCTCTACCCCACCTCGGGGGACAAGCGGGTCTAGCAATACTCCCTGCGCCGAGACGTACCCCCGCATACCACCCGAAGTCGGTCGGCGCCTGTCCGCTGTTTCATGATATCCGATGTGGGCCGTCCGCTCCAAAGAGCTTGCAGTGCTTCGATGCTATCCCGTATAATCATCGTACCTGCTATGGTGGAACAGAACGCGCTCGACAATGTCAGCATCGTCCTCGTCAATACCAAGACCCCGGCCAACATCGGCGCCGTGGCCCGGTGCATGATGAACACGGGGCTGTCCCGGCTCATCCTCGTGCGGCCGCCCAGGGATGAGAACGACGAAGCAATGAAGCTTGCCGCTGGAGCCGGGAAGGTCCTGACCCAGGCGGTCCGGTTCGAGACGCTACGGGAGGCCGTTGCGGACCACCAGCTCGTCATCGGCACGTCGCGGCATCTTGCCCGCCACCGAAGGAATGTCGGCACACCACGCACAACCGCAGAACGCATCGTTCCCCTCCTCACGCGAAACCGCATCGCCCTGGTCTTCGGCAGGGAGGTGAACGGCCTGGACAAGGAGGACCTGGCACTCTGCCATGAGCTCATCGCCATCCCCTCCTCTGATGCCTTCCCTTCGCTCAACCTTTCCCACGCGGTCATGGTGATCGCCTACGAGCTGTTCCTCGCGGCACATGCCGGCCTGCCTGCTGACGGGCGGTCCCTCGCGCGGTCGGAGGACCTCGAACAGTTCTTCGCTCACCTGCAACAGGTGCTCCAGGACATCGGGTTCGTTGATGACGCCAACGCTGAGCACATGATGTCCTCTCTCCGCCAGCTCTTCGGCAGGGCGGCCCTCGAGCCGCGCGACGTGAAGATCCTGCGCGGTATCCTCTCCGCCGTTACCGGCACACAGGGGTCAAACAGCAGATAAAGCTACAGCTTGAGAACCTCTCCAGCTACACTCTTGGTTTGACTTCGTTTTCCTGCCTGTCGTATAGTAACAGCAACGCAGCTGCGGGCACAGCTCTACAACGGTGAGACTCCCGTCTTATTCTTGAGACAAATTCCGCGAACGGACAGCAGTAATGCACTGTATTATCAAGACCTGGTTTTTGGCAACGTATTTGCTATTTATATGATCAAGCGCGGCATACGCGAGCTTTACGTCATGCATGTAGTGAGGTGACCCCATGGCTAAATTTACCGGGATGTGGAAAAACAATTCCAGCACTACGTTGACCGAAGGAAAGAGATTAGCTCCCGCTACGCCGGTCAAACTGAACTGCTGGGAATTCAAGAAATGCGGACGCCAGCCCGGCGGGCACAAGGAGCAGGAACTGGGCACATGCCCCGCCACGGTGGCGAGCGTTTTCAATGGAGCCCATGGCGGCAAGGCTGCCGGCCGTGCCTGCTGGGCCGTTGCCGGATCCCTCTGCGGCGGCAAGATCCAGGGCACCTATGCTCAGAAGCTGAACAACTGCTGGCGCTGCGAGTTCATGAACCTGGTCAAACAGGAAGAGGAGCCAACCCCATTTGGATTCTCCCACACTCGTCTCGGCATCGAGAGTGTGCTCAAGAAAAGCAAGATCGGTTAGGCTTCCTGTATGACACGGGCAGGGTACATCATACTATTCATGAGCACTCTATTTTCAGGGAGGGAACCGAGGGAATGGGAAAACTGAACTGCTGGGAACACAAAAAATGCGGGCGGCAGCCCGGGGGGCATAAGTCTCAGGAACTGGGCATCTGCCCCGTGACCGTCCACCAGGACCTGCACGGCGCCCACGACGGCATGAACGCCGGCAGGGCCTGCTGGGTCGTCGCCGGCTCGCTCTGCGGCGGCAAGATCCAAGGGACCTACGCGCAGAAGCTCACCAACTGCTGGCGCTGCGATTTCATGAACGCCGTGAAGAAGGAAGAGGCGCCTGCCGATTTCGGTTTCTCGGCCACGCGGCTGGGTTTGGAAAAGGTTCTGGAAAAAAGACGGGCGGTGAACAGCGGCTCGCCGTTCGATAAGAACATCAACTCCGACCACTGACTTCATTACCATCCGATGCCATCCAAGGTTTCCCCTTCACCTGACAGCCGAGAGGTCATCACGAAGGGGATTTTTTTGCCCTTCGCGCAGGTCATGCCGGTCGAGGAAGGGACGGCCCGCGCTTCGCAATGCAGGCAGCGAGCATCAGGGTGGACAGAATTGCCGGACCGACAACGATGCGCATGGTCTCTTCCGCCTGCGGAGAGACGCGGTCAATCGGCCGCGCGCCGCAGATACGCGGGCAGGTCGAGGTTCACTTTCGACCCGAAGAGATCGCCGGTGGCATTGGAAGCCGCCTCCCTGCCCCGCTTGAACACGGCCGGCCGGTCCACGACCTGCCGCTGCTCCTTCTGCATCAGTTCCTTGAGGTTCGCCGGGTGCTTCGCCCGGTCCCGGATCCCTACTTCATCGAACCCCGTCGCGATGACCGTCACCTTGAGCTCCTCGCTCATGTCCACGTTGTCCACCATGCCGAAGATGATGTTCGCGTCCGGATCGGCCTCGGCCTTGATGACCCCCATCACCTCGTCGATCTCGGTGATACCCATGTCGCTGCCGCCGCTGATGTTGATCAGGGCCGCGCGCGCGCCCTTGATGGACCCGTCCTCGATCAGCGGGCTCGAGATCGCCTTGTGGGCGGCCTCAACGGCCCTTCCCGGGCCCTTGGCGATGCCCATGCCCATGACGGCCCTCCCGCGGTTGGCCATCACGGTCTTCACGTCCGCAAAGTCCACGTTCACGCGGCCCGGCACCAGCACCACGTCGGAGATGCCTTTCACCGCCTGCATCAGCACGTCGTCGGAGAGCTTGAAGGCCTCCCCGATGCGGGTGTTCTTCTCGGACAGGTTGATGAGCCGGTCGTTCGGGATCACGATGAGCGCGTCCACGTTCTTCTTGAGCTCGGCGATGCCCTCCTCGGCGTAGCGCATCCGCCTGACGCCCTCGAAGCTGAAGGGCCGGGTGACCACGCCGACCGCGAGCGAACCGACGTCGCGCGCCAGCTTCGCGATGATGGGCGCCGCGCCCGTGCCCGTCCCGCCCCCCATACCCGCGGTGATGAAGACCATCTCGGTCCCTTCCAGCATGGCCTTGATCTTGTCGGTGTCCTCGAGGGCCGCGTTCCTGCCGACCTCGGGATTGGCCCCGGCGCCGCGTCCCCGCGTGAGCTTGGAGCCGATCTGAAGCTTGTTCGGCGAGCCGGTCCGGTCGAGGGCCTGCCGGTCCGTGTTGGCGGCCACGAACTCCACCCCCTGGATCCCCGCCAGCACCATGGTGCTCACCGCATTGCCCCCGCAGCCGCCCACCCCGATCACCTTGATC